>JBBQOJ010000241.1:0-5518 GCA_038330815.1 Chitinophagales bacterium
CTCGCCCAATAATTGATTATCGTTTTGTTGCAGCAAGATGTTCTGCGTATAGTCGGCGGTGATAGTAAGCGTGATAACGCGGGAAGTGTAGCCGATCATGGTAACAACCAGGTCGTATTTACCGGCTTCCAGCTGCAATACATAATTGCCTTGTGCATCGGTGGTAGTGCCGGTTTGTAATTCTTTTACCAATACAGACGCATAAGCCAGGGGTTCGGTAGCCGCATTGATAATTTTACCTGTTACCCTGTATTCCTGCGCCAACGCAGGCAGCGCCAGGGTAATTGAAATAACACAGGTGAGGAAGAGTAGCTTTATTATCAACCGCATTTAATTTTTATCAATAAATTTGTTGAACCATTTTTAAATTACCCTGCGATACGCCAAATACCCCTTAAACGCGCTGCTAAAATTGCCATATATTTTTCAATGCATTTATTTCGGGTTCAGAAATAAATGTTAATTAAGAGGAAGGAAAATGTGGGTAGCGGAGAAATCCCAACATTTTACATCACCCCCAGGTTTGACTTGAATGATAGCCATTGAGGAAAAATTAAAAGCAGGCAGACAAACTAACTGGCTTATGCCTCTTCCCTGATTTGAACCTGCTGTCAACGCCCGGGCAATAGGTCAGCATCACCTACTTTAAAACCGGTGTAGTCACCTTGTCGATTACCATCGCTTTATTTAATACCATGAAATACCGGTGAAATTATTTCGGACTATTTCGTCCCTGATTTATACAGCATACCCTTTTGAAAAAAGGGTGCAGTAAGGGGCCTAAAAAATGCCATGGCATTTTTTAGGAAGAGCAATAATTTCCGGATAGACCGAATGTACCAGGTATTCTTTTTTATCAGTGGCGGGTAGCAGGAAGAAAGATTTCGGAAGTTGTTTCCTGGGCGTTAACCAGGAAGATCGGTAACATAAAAAATGCCAGCACGATCTTGTGAATGTGTTTGCTCATAAACAGGTTTTTTAATTTGTGCAAAGTTGTTAGTATAGCGATGAATAAAAGCCCCTTAGAATAATATCAAATCGTTACTTCTGCACTCAATGATGGGGTGCTTAATTTTTGCCGGTGAATGATTTGAAAATACTAAACAACATAAAAAAAGGCGCCATGAAATCATTCATGGCGCCTGCAATCAAAATGTATTAAAATCAAAAAACTACAATATCCTCAGTATCTGTTAAAAACTCAACCTTAAACCAAGGTTCATCCTATAGGTATTGGCGGCTGTGATATTACTTATAAAAGTAGATGTTGGCAGCGCACCGGAAACAGTTTGCATCCGGTAAGTAGCACGGGTAGTGGCGGTAGGCGCAGATGCTACTGCAAGTATGGCACCATTACCATAAATTGTTCTTTGGGTAACTCCCCAATCGCTGTTTAGCAGGTTGGTGAAGTTTTCAACATCAAGGCTTAACTGTATTCCATAATTCCGGCGACTTGTAATCGGTAGAATGTCCTGCAGTATCCTAAAATCAAGGTTACTAAACCAAGGGAATTTTGCCCCGTTCCTGTCAGTTGTCTGGCCTTGTTTTTTAGACAGGTAGTTATCTTGCGCTACATAAGCAAAGAAGGCATCGCTTTGTTGCTGTGGTGTGAAAGCGCCATTCTGCACAAAAGTAATTTCACTGGCATCTTTCGGTACATAAATCAGGTCGCTTGAAATACCATCCTGGTTAAAGTCATTGTTGTAACGGTAGCCAAATCTCCCTTGTTCGTAACCGGTGTATACAAGGGTAAAGCTGGTGGCCAGGTATTTTGCCCAGTTTAATTTGTAGGTAGCATAGGCCACAACGCGATTGGGAGTACCAAAATCACTGTAAGCAAGGTCAAGGTTATTGTTTCCCCTAACACTTGGGATATTGCTCCAGGCACTTGCTGCCTGCGAACCCGGATTGCCACTTACGTCAAATGATTCGGTGTGCGTATAGGCTACACTCGCATCCCAGTTTGAACTAAATCTTTTGCTAAGTTGGATGGTCGCAATCCCTGCTCCACCTTTTGAGGTATTGGTTAAAACCATTGCCTCAGAAGTACCTGCATTAAACCTTCTTAGCGCATTAGCATTACCAAATAACGGGCGGCTTTCAGGTCCGGCAGTTACCCCAACAGGTTGGCGTTGGTTGGCATTGTATTGTAATAAGGCATTGATGTCTTTATTATAAATACCTTCAACGGTTAAGGTCCAGTCGTTCCCTAATTTCTTATCTACTGCTGCACTCACCCTGAACACCTGTGGCATTTTAAAGTTGCGGTCAACTACTGCGATTGAACCAGGAGCAGTTTGACCGGGTTTGGATGGAAAATTACCAACATATTTATTGGGGTCTGCATCGAAACGGTAGTTGGATAAACCAGTGGTTAATTCTACGGTGTTCTGTATTACGCCACTGTTACTTGGCTGGTTGGTAAACCACACAAATGGAAACCTTCCGGTAAATATACCTGCACCACCACGGATGATCAGGTCTTTATTTCCTTCTATATCCCAGTTAAATCCTAATCTCGGACTGAAATAGGTTCTTTCTTTAGGCCAGTTACCTACATCGAGCGTTAAAGGGTTACCATTTAAATCACCAAAAGTTAATGCGCTTACACTTGCATTTGATGTTAACTCATTTGTAAATAGCGGGCGGTCAATTCTCAAACCGGCGGTTAATTTAAATCGCTCATTCAATTGAATTTCATCCTGTGCGTATACGCTGATTTGAGCAAAATCAAGTTCTACAAAAGGCTTCTGGCCAGCGTAAGGATAGGTTAACGCAAAAGCAGAGGGTGCCTGGTTGTTTAGGAACTGGTTTAACGAATCATAGCGGTAGTAGCTGGTACCATACCGCAGGAACTGGTTCTTAACATATATTTTTTCATAGCTGACACCACCGGTGATACTGTGCTTACCAGTATTGTAGGTAACATTCTCGTTGATGGTTAAAGTGTTATTTACAACATTGTTGCCAAAGGAGAAAAGTTCGTAACCGGCACTGATGTAAGAATCGCCGTCTTTTTTAATATCAATAAAAGGGAAGATGGAAGAATTGGTGCTTCTCTTAGGGTCGTTGGCCTGGGTATAGGTAGCAATCAACTGGTTAGATAACTTACTGTTGATATTACTTTTTAATTCGAAAGCATAGGTACTCAATACATTGGTGTTGGCATAGTTGGAATTTTCATAACTCATACTTTGCTGGCTCCACCTGTTGCTTGCTGATCTTGGGTTGGGAGCACTGGTTCCGTTCAACGTCTGATCGTCATCCGTTATCGAATAATTGTATTTAAAGGAAGCAGTATGTTTTGAATTGATATTCCAGTCTAACCGGCCCAAAATCTTTTTATTGGCAGTAATAAAATTACCGAGGTTTTCATAAGGGCCGGTTTCATAACCATAATTGGTCCTTAAGAAATTACTTACCAGGTCGAGGTCTGTTGCAGTGGTTCTGGAAGTATTGGCATCTGTGGCCTGACCGCGATTTGCTTTCCATACCAATCCCGGCTGATCCCTGTCTTCTTTTTCGCCACTTACAAAGAAGAACAATTTATTTTTAATGATCGCTCCACCGATACGTGCACCGATAATTTTTGAAGTTGAGCTAACCAGTGCTGGTATTTTCTGCCCAACTGCTTTGGTACCCTGGTACGATTGGTTCCGGTAAAAACCGTAAACACTTCCCTGCAGGGTATTGGTACCCCTGCGGGTAGTGGCATTTACACCAGCACCGGTAAAATTTCCCTGGCGCACATCAAAGGGGCTAACATTAATGGAAATTTCATCAATGGCATCAAGGGAGATGGGTTGAATTGCGCCGCCGGGCAAAAGGCTGGAGGATAAGCCGAAGTTGTTATTGAGATTGGCGCCATCTATCTGCACGTTATTATAACGGCCGTCCCTGCCACCAAAACTGTTACCTCCACCTGCCTGGGGAGTTAAAGTGGTTATGTTTGAAATGCTTCTGCTGATATTGGGAATACCTGCTATTACGCGCTGGTTAAAGTTGGAGGAGGTACCATTCTTAATGGTGCGGCTCGTTCTGGCACCGGTAATTATTACATTTTCAAGTTGGGTAGCAGTACTACTTGCGGTAAAGTCAACATTTTCTGTATTACCTAATTGTAAATAGATATCTGTTTTTTTGTTGATATTTTGACCTACAAAGGTAACTTCAATGGTATACGGGCCTCCGGCATCAAGGTTAGGTACATCGTACCTTCCTTCCTGACGGCTACGGGTAATTTTAACCGTACCAGTTGGTACGTTGATCACCCGTATGGTAGCACCTTCCAATCCATTATTTTTATCATCTTTTACGGTACCCGTAATCCGACTCGTAGTCACCTGGGCATTCATTAAAAAAGGCATCGCCAGCAGGGCGATTACCAGGGGAAGTAGTCTTCTTAATTGCATATTAGTTCTGTTTTTGTGTGGCAAAGAAAGTAAATAATTGCTTATAAAAGTTAAATTGATTAACATTTACAAGGCAAACATGGCTATTGTAACGCTGCACACTTAACAATTTATTAATAAATTATCTATTCCTTAAATAGCCATCAACAACTGGAAATAGTAAGGGGCATCCTTATTAACTTTGCCACTTAAATTTAATAAATGTTAGATAGTATTGAAAGTGCCATTGAAGACATAAAAAAGGGCAAATTGGTTATTGTGGTGGATGATGAGGATAGGGAAAACGAGGGCGATTTTATTGTAGCGGCGGAAACCGTAACCCCGGAAATCATCAATTTTATGAGTACCCACGGCCGGGGCCTGATTTGTGCCCCGATATCAGAAGAAAGATGTGATGAACTGAAGTTACCCGCGATGGTTAGTGATAATACTTCTTTACATGCCACCCCCTTTACCGTAAGCATTGATTTACTGGGACATGGGTGCACCACTGGTATTTCGGCGCACGACCGGGCAAAAACCGTACGGGCCCTTGTTGATCCCAAAACCAAACCGGAAGACCTGGGGCGTCCCGGGCATATATTCCCTTTGCGGGCGAAAAAAGGAGGTGTACTGAGAAGAACCGGCCATACTGAGGCTACCATCGACCTTGCCAGGTTGGCAGGATTTTCTGCGGCCGGCGTGCTGGTAGAAATTATGAACGAGGATGGCACCATGGCAAGGTTGCCGCAATTGATGGAAATCGCCAAACGTTTTGACCTTAAGCTGGTTTCGATCAAGGACCTGATTGCCTACCGGTTATCTAAGGAAAGCCTGATTAAAGAAGAAGAAAGGGTGCACATGCCCACCAAATATGGGGATTTCGAATTAATAGCTTTTCAGCAGGTGAATACCGGGGAAATTCACCTAGCCATTAAAAAAGGAAGCTGGGAAAAAGATGAACCCGTTTTGGTACGGGTGCACAGCAGTTGTATGACGGGGGATATACTGGGTTCGCTTCGCTGCGATTGCGGCGACCAGTTGCATAAGGCATTAAAGATGGTAGAAACTGCCGGTAAAGGCCTGGTGTTGTACATGAACCAGGAAGGCCGTGGTATTGGGTTGCT
>JBBQOJ010000242.1:0-5515 GCA_038330815.1 Chitinophagales bacterium
CACTGTGTATACCGAAAAAATAATCAAATCCATTTTTAGTGGGACTGTGATGAGGAAGAGCACCCAGGTGCCATTTTCCTATCAAAGCTGTTTCATAACCTGCCGCTTTCATTAGTGTTGCAACAGAAGTGTATTCAGCTGTTAGGCCAAACGCGGTATCTTTTTTCTCACCGGTAAGTGGCTCTATTAAACCCACAGGTGTTCGTGCCGGATAACGTCCTGTCATAAACGCAGCACGGGTAGGTGTACAAAGCGGCCCGGCTGAATAGGCATTAACCAACTTAATACCCTGTGAGGCCAGTTTATCCATGTTATGTGTAGTAAAGTCTTTACGCCCATAGCTACTCAAATCACCGTACCCCATGTCGTCCGTCATTATATAAATAATATTCGGGCGTTGGGCCCGGGCACTTGAAAAAGCAAGGAGTGTCAAAGTGAATACCACGATTCCCTTCCTAAATGGATAAAAAATGGTACTAAGCATAGACGATTATTTTTATCGTGTAGGGATTGTAAGCTGACCGCCAAAAGTATGCATTGCCGTAGGACAGACATTTCCATACTGGTGCTGCCAGTACCTTTACTAATTTTAATATCGAATAAATTGAAAAATAGGCTGTCTTCCGTATTGGCTTTTTCGGGCCAAACGATAAGGTACGCCATCGTGAAGTTTTATTAGCGACTTTTTTTGATAGCACCTTAGAGGTTTATCCGCTTCTTTTCCTTCGAAAATGCTACCTTTTTGCTTTCCAATTTGAAAATTCCCTTATCGAATTCGAAATTTACAGTATGCTTGATTTAGTCAATCACTTTTCAATCAGCCGGGTGTATCTTATTTATTAATTATTTTGAATTGGCACTAGTCAAAGCTATAAAATATATTGTTTTGAAAATACAAAATCTCCTGCAGTTGAGAGAGGTTGATAGTGTCCCACAGTGTATAACCACCAAGGTACTAAAAGGTGTGGAATTGAAATTTAAGTTGCCCGTAACCGATTCCAATAACGGCCAGCCATAAAATTAAAAGGTACCCGGCAGCTATTTGAATGGCGCAGGTGGTTTCATCGATCCTCCTTCCCAGCGGTAGGTGGAGATGTCCATTCCTGCCAGGTCGAGTACGCGGTCAACTACGGTGGCGGCAACCTCCTCCAGGGTAACCGGTTTACTGTAAAAACTGGGGGTAGCAGGGGCGATAATGCCACCCGCCAGGGTAATGGTTTCCATATTGCGCAGGTGCACCAGGTTATAAGGGGTATCTCTTACTACACAAATCAATTTCCGCCGTTCTTTTAACACCACATCCGCGGCTCTTGAAATAAGGTCGTTGCTGATGCCCGTAGCAATCCTGCCCAGGGTACCCATGCTGCAAGGGACAATGATCATGGTATTGTATTGCCCGCTCCCCGAAGCAAAGGGGGCGGTAAAATCCTGTTGGGTATAATAGGTAACGTCGTAGTCGCCGTAGCCGGTATTGTCCAATTCAGTTTCCCAAACCGCCTTTGCATTTTCTGTTAAAATTACCGACAGGGCGGTCCATTGTTCACGGATGGCAAGTAATTTGTCTAATAAAACCCTGGCATAAATCGACCCGCTGGCCCCGGTGATCGCAATAACAATTTTATTCATTAATTTGTCGTTTTATAAGTGCTGTAAGCTACTAAACAAATATTGTATGCAAAAGGTTACCGTTTTTTTTATTGCCGTCCTCATGGTGGCTTGCTTTACCGCTTTCCGGGTTCCGGCAAAGGAAAAAATTCAATGGCTGACTATTGCCGAAGCGCAGGCCCTGTATGCCAAAAATCCAAAGCCAATTTTGGTGGATGTATACACCGATTGGTGTGGCTGGTGTAAGGTGATGGACAAACAAACCTACAACAATGATAAGGTGGCCACCTATATCAATGAAAAATACTACGCGGTTAAATTTGACGCAGAAAGCAAGGATTCCGTTTCCTTCAACGGGCAACGTTTTGGTTACAATGCCCGTAATAAGGTGAACGACCTGGCGGTATACCTGCTGTTTGGCCAAATGAGTTACCCCTCCACGGTGTTTTTGAGTGCGTTGGATGCCAGGCCTGCACCACTGCCTGGGTTTTTGAAACCCAAGGAAATCGAATCGCCCCTAAAGTTTTTCGGGGAGGGTGTTTACAAGACCAAAAATTTCCCGGAATTTATGAAGGGGTTTGCGGCAAGCTGGTAACCAACTTTATCTTCATCAAAGGTTCACTGCAAACAGCAGGTGATCCTTTATTTATTTATTCCCATAATTTACTATGCGCTTATTGCTTCCTGCTATATTGGTGGTTACTTTTGCTGCCTGTGCCGTTACTAAAACCAATCCTTCCAGGCCGGTGTTTGCATCTAACCCGGTAGTGGCCCATCGTGGCGCCTGGAAAAAATTACACCTACCGGAAAACTCCATCGCAGCGCTCCGGCAAGCCATCGCCCTTAATTGTAACGGTTCAGAATTTGATGTGCGCATGACCGCCGACGATTCGCTGATCATCAATCACGATCCGCATTATCACAAGTTGCCAATTGAAAAAACACCTTATGCCCTGTTGGCTGCTTTTCCATTGTCCAATGGCGAAAAACTACCCACCTTGCGCGACTACCTGGTGGCGGGCCTCATCAACAACCCGTCTACCCAATTGGTGTGCGAAATTAAACCCTCCGAAACAAGCATCGATCATGGCAGGAAGATAGCTGCCAGGGTGGTAGCGCTTGTAAAGGAACTAAATGCGCAGGCAATGGTGGCCTATATCAGCTTTGATATTGAAATACTGAAAACGATCCGGTCAGTTGATCCATCGGCAAACACACAATACCTTCAAGGCAATAAGTCGCCCGCCGAATTAACGGCTGCGGGCATTGATGGTGCAGACTATCACTATTCCGTATTCAAAAAGCAGTCGGCCCCCTACGATACCAACTGGATAGCCAGCGCAAAATCGTTGGGCGTAAGTTTAAATGCATGGACGGTGAATGATCCTGCGGATATGGACTGGCTGATTGCCCATCGTTTTAATTATATCACAACTAATGAACCCGAACTTTTACTCGGGCGTTTGGCCAACGCGCCGGTGGCCAAGGGATGGCAACTAAGCTGGAGCGATGAATTTAATTACCACGGATTACCAGATACCAACAACTGGGCCTATGAAACCGGTGGAAATGGTTGGGGTAATAATGAACTACAATATTATACCGGCCACGACACCAGCAATGCAAAGGTGAACAATGGGCAGTTGCACATCGTAGCATTAAAACAGCCAGTTGAAAACAGGCAATACAGTTCAGCGAGATTGGTTACTAAAAACAAGGCTGAATTTACCTATGGCCTCATTGAAGTTCGTGCAAAATTACCTGTGGGAAAAGGTACCTGGCCGGCTATCTGGATGCTGGGAAAAAATATCGACAAAGCAGGCTGGCCCGAATGCGGTGAAATCGACATCATGGAACATGTGGGGTACCAGCCAGACAGTATCTTTGGAACGGTACATACCCAAGCATATAATCACGTGAAGGGAACTCAGAAAACCAGGGCTATTTATATCCCTGATCCTTATACCGCTTTTCATGTTTATTCAATAGAATGGACGCCCGAAAAAATTGATTTCATGGTGGACGGCGTACTGTACAACCACGTACTAAAGGAACACCGCACCACCCAGGAATGGCCCTTTGACCAACCATTTTACCTCATCCTTAACCTGGCCATTGGCGGTAATTGGGGCGGCAAGATGGGGGTGGATGATCAAATATTTCCAGCTACCATGGAGATTGATTATGTAAGGGTGTATGAGCAGGGGAAGGCCAGGTAAACCAGGCAACGCTTATTTTCACCCCCCGAACTTAACTACCAGCGTATTTTTTCCGGGTATTTTAACTGACCCCATTTAAAACCAGGCTCTTTTATTGTACGTTTTGTTTTATTATTAATGCCTCGCTTAATTTTGCCCTTTAAACCTCTTTCATCCGATATGAAAATAATTAGGTACCTCCTTATTTTTTTATGCTTTTTTCCCTCTACCGTTTTTGCGCAACAGTTGCCAAAGGGATGGCATTTGCTACCCCCCAAACAAAGCGGGTATTATGGCATTAGCCTGGAGGCAGCCTACCAGCTATTGGCTGAAAAAAAACTTAGGCCCGCCCCGGTCGTGGTAGCCGTGTTGGATGATGGGATTGATACCAGCCACGAGGATTTAAAATCGGTGTTGTGGATCAATGAAAAGGAAATTGCCGGCAACGGCCTGGATGACGATGGCAATGGATATAAAGATGATCTGCATGGCTGGAATTTTTTAGGAGGTGCCGATGGGCGCAATGTATTATCGAATAGCAGTGAGTGGATTCGGGTTTACTGGCGGTATAAAACGCTTTACGAAGGGGTTAGCATTGACACCAGCAGGATGAACCCTACCCAACTATATAATTATGCCTTATGGACAAAAGCACGGTCGGGCGTGGTAGGGAAGGGGATGAAGGAGGAAGAACTTGACAACCTGCGTACCTATATCGCCAATGCCCAATTCAGCGATAGCCTGCTGCAACAAAGATTTGTTGCAAATGAATATACCGTAGCGCGTTTAAACACCTTTAAAGCAAACGGCCCATTGGAGAAAGAGGTAAAGGCTTTTTTCCTGGAAGTGTTCAAACAATTTAATGATCCGGCGGTAACCAACCAGTTTGTAATAAAAGAACTGCAGCAATATGTGCTGGGTGAAATCAGGAGGGCCAGCGGCGATAAAATTCCACCGGAGGATAACCGTGCTGCCATTACCGGCGATGATGCCACGGATACGGCTACCCGCTATTACGGCAACCCGGATGTATCCAATTCCCCATTAATGCATGGCACCCACCTGGCGGGCATTATTGCCGCCGATAGAAACAATCAAAAGGGAATGAAGGGAATAGCCGATAAGGTGAAAATCATGATGGTGCGTACCTCAGCAGATGGCGACGAACATGACAAAGACATTGCCATGGGTATTCGCTACGCAGTTGACAATGGCGCACGGATCATCAATATGAGTTTTGGTAAAAGCCTTAGCCCGGATAAATGGATGATTGACGATGCGGTTCGATATGCCCTTTCCAAAGATGTATTGCTGGTACAGGCTGCAGGCAATAGTAAACGAAACATCGACGGACCCGATAATTTTCCCAATCCTTATTTTTTAACCGGCGACAGCATAGCGCCCAATTGGATTACGGTAGGTGCCAGCGATTCGCTGGGCCGGCCGGCCGCCTTTAGTAATTACGGGGCAAAAGTGGTGAATGTATTTGCCCCGGGAGTGGCCATTTACTCCACCATTCCGGGGGGCGATAAATACATGTCTTGGGATGGCACCAGCATGGCAGCACCCGTAGTAAGCGGTATCGCGGCCCTGCTGCGAAGTTATTTTCCTTCCCTAAAGGCACCGGAGATAAAACGCTTGTTGGAGCAATCTGTTGTAAAGCCGGTTGCCCTGGCAGAAAAAGGTGATGCTGCCACCAAATCACTGGATCA
>JBBQOJ010000243.1:0-5504 GCA_038330815.1 Chitinophagales bacterium
CTTAATTCGTCATTTTTAATTCTTAATTGACAATTTATAGTCCCTAATTCATTATTCATCACTCATCGCTCAAAACCTTCACACCGGTCTTATTGATGGTAGTTACATGTGTATGAAAATCCAAACCAATGCGGTTGTAAATTTCCTGCATCACTGTTTGTACTTTTATTGCGGTAGCCTCATCCCTGCTTAGCATAAAAATAGAAGGTCCCGAACCTGAAATACCGCCGCCAAGCGCCCCTGCTGCCTTACACCCGTTTTTAACTTCATCAAATCCCGGAATTAAAATGCTTCGAACGGGTTCAATGATCACGTCCTCCAGCGAACGTCCAATCAGCTCCAGGTCGTTACTCATAAACCCGGCTACCAACCCGGCAATATTGCCCCATTGCTTTATAGCATCTTTCAATAACACTTCTTTTCGTAAAATTTGCCGGGCATCTTTAGTACGCACTTCAATTTGGGGATGCACAATGGTTACAAATAAATCCGGGCAGGGAATACTAATAATGTCCAGTGGATGAATACTTCGGATAAGGGTAATGCCTCCGTAAATACACGGCGCCACATTATCTGCATGTTTTACACCGGAAGCCACCTTTTCGCCAAACATGGCAAACCTTACCAGGTCTTTATTCGAAAAGGGATTACCCAGTAAATGATTGGCAGCCACCACCGAACCTGCCGCACTGGCCGCGCTGGAACCGATCCCACTGCCGGGCTTTATGCGTTTATGAATGGTGACTTCAAAACCGGTTGGTTTATCCAGCTCCCGTATCATTTCCACCAACGGTGCACCCGCCGTATTTAAAGCGGGATCTGACGGTAACGGGTAACCGTCGGCACTATGAATAATAATTTTTCTTTCGTTCAGCAACCTGATTTCCATCAGGTCGTTGGGTTCATTTAAACAAAGGCCCAATACATCAAACCCACACACAAGGTTGGCCACGGTACCCGGCGCCAGCACTTTCACGGTGGTTGGGGCAGGTTGCCCCCCGGTAGGTGGTGCCGTTTGCCGGAGCTGCTGCTGATCTGAATTCATACTATTTACGCTTTTATAACAAGGTGTTGGTATTACCGGGAGTAAGCACCTGGCTATATCCTCCCGGTTCTGATGATATCTGCAAACACGCCCGACGCAGTGATGTCGGCACCCGCGCCGGCTCCTTTTATCACCAATGGCTGTTCGGTATACCGGTTTGTATAAAACAACACGATATTGTCTTTGCCGTAGAGATGGTAAAAATCGTGTTGCGGATCAATATGCTGTAATCCCACCGAGGCATGGCCTGCATGGTATTTAGCCACAAATTTTAATTTCTTACCGGCAAGGGCCGCCGCTTCATATAACTGCCTGAAGTGAGTCTCGTGGGCCTCCATTGATTTGTAAAAATCTTCCACCGACCCTTCCATACAGGCTGCCGGCATAAACGAATTGTTTTCAATGTCTTCCATCTCCATCTGTTCGCCTGCTTCCCTGGCAAGAATCATAATTTTACGCATTACGTCCTTGCCGCTTAAATCGAGGCGTGGATCAGGTTCGGTATAGCCTTCCTCCTGCGCCTGTTTTACCACGCTGGCAAAACTTTTTACCCCATCATAATTATTGAAAACAAAATTGAGTGTACCACTTAATACGGCTTCCATGGTATTAATTTTATCGCCACTCCTAAGGAGGTCATTTAGCGACACAATCACCGGCAAACTTGCCCCTACATTGGTTTCAAACAAAAAGGGGGCATTGAATTCGGTAGAAAGTTTTTTCAGCCGGGTGTAATAATCAAACCCGGAGGAACAGGCAATTTTATTACAAGCCACCACGGCGATGCTTTTTTGCAGTAACTGTTCGTAGCAGGAGGCCACCATTTCATTGGCGGTAACATCTGCAAATACGGCATTCCTTAAATTCTTAAACTGGATGGTAGCAATAAACTCCTGCATATTCATCGGGCTACCGGCAGCCAATAATTCTTTCCAGTTGCTAAGGTCAATCCCGCCATCGTTGAACAGCATTTTCCTGCTGTTGGCCAGACCGACCACGTTGATACGCAACAGCATTTTTTCCTGCAGGTAATTTTGTTGCTGGTAAATTTGTGCTACCAGTTTACCGCCTACGTTGCCAACGCCCGCTATAAATAAATTGACTTCCTTATAAACGGTTTCAAAAAACTCTTCGTGCAAAACATTGATGGCCTTTTTAACATCCTGCGTAGAAATAACCGCCGAAATATTTCTTTCAGAAGAACCCTGCGCTATGGCCCTTACATTAACCCCGTTTCGGCCAAGGTTACCAAACATTTTTCCACTGATGCCGGGATGGCTTTTCATATTATCCCCTACCAACGCAATGATGGCCAATTCACTTTCCACGATAATGGGGTCTACTTTTTTGGTAGCAATTTCATAGGCAAAAGCTTCGTCAATGGCATATTTGGCGTTGATGGTTTGCCCGGCATCAATACCCACACAAATAGAATGTTCCGAAGAACTTTGTGTTATGAGAATAACATTGATATGTTTGGCAGCCAACGCCTCGAATAATCTTTTTGAAAAGCCGGGTATCCCTACCATCCCACTTCCTTCGAGGCTTAGCAGCGATATACTATTTATACTTGAAATTCCCCGGATACTGCTGCCATTTACGCCTGCGTCCTGTTGTATCACGGTACCTCGGTCGTTGGGTGCAAAAGTATTTTTTATCCAGGTGGGAATTCCTTTACTGCTAACGGGTTGGATGGTGGGGGGATAAATTACTTTCGCGCCAAAATGCGACAGTTCCATGGCTTCCTGGTAAGATATCTGCGGGATGATTTTTACGTTGGTCACCAATCTTGGGTCTGCCGTCATCATGCCCGACACATCTGTCCATATCTCCAGTACATCGGCATTTACCGCTGCTGCGATGATAGCCGCGGTATAATCAGACCCACCCCTTCCCAGCGTGGTGTGGGCACCGTTAGCAGCCGATGCAATAAATCCTGGCACAACAAATAACCGGGCAGTTGCATGGCCAAAGTAGTCTGCCACTTTTTTATTGGTTACCGCAAAATCCACCACCGCTGCACCAAACTGGTTATTGGTGATAATCATTTCACGGGCATCTTTCCATTCAATATCGATCCCTTCGGCTGTAAATCGTGCAGCAATAATTTGTGATGATAACAACTCACCATAACTTACCATCCTATCCCTGGTGCGCTCAGAAAGTTCGCCCAACAGGAATATGCCGTTACAGATATCCTCTATTTCATTACAGAGTGTTTTTACCAAACTAAGTACCGCGCTCTGGCGGGTAAGGGGAATTAATTCTTTAGCCGTTTGCAGGTGACGCTGTTCTGCTTCCAGTAATTTCTCTTTATATTGTTCATTACCCTCCGATGCCAGTTTACTGCATTGTAGCAGCAAGTCTGTAACGCCCCCTAGTGCCGATACCACTACAATTGTTTTACCCGTAATTAATTTTTCATTAACGATGGCTATCACCTTATTGATATTTGTCGCGTCTTTTACTGAACTTCCTCCAAACTTTAAAACCTGCATGTGATGATATTTATTTGTAAATGTATATAGTAAATAGCAATAAAGCTTGCCGTGAAAATAGCCGATGGCCCCTTGATGATATAAAAATGGTAACCCTTAACGGGTGAAAGAAATGATTGCTGTAATAGTGGTGCGGGTAGCGGAGAATGCTACTCGGTTGATATGGGAGATGATATTTAAATTCACTGTAACCACTTTTAATAGGCACTAAATTAGGGATTTAATTGCAACAGGCGGCAATTATTTGAAATTTTTAAGGTATTTTCATGCTTTACTTTCATTGCTGCCAGCAAAATTAAATTTTATTAAAAAATATTGAATATGGATCATCAGTCAACGCAGGGGTTGCAGCAGTTTAAAAATCTTATAGGCATAAAGTTTCAATTGTACAATAGTCTCTTTACCTCGCTCCCTTTTCACCGTATCGAAAAAACAGGAATTTTATTATCGCTCCTACTCAATAATTGCGAGGAAGGTTATAAGAAAAAACAAAGTCCAACAGAAATTATTGAAGATTTTTTCTCCAAGCACACTACCTACCAGCAGCCCCAGGAACGTCTGGATTTGCTGTTCCGTTTCATACAGTATATTGAACGGCAGGTGGTATTGTTTGACGCCCTGGAAGATGCCGGGTTCAAACATGTACATGATACCGGTGGTGTTGGTACATTAAAACACCTGGAAAGCGAAGTAATTGAACATAAGAAGCAGGGAGAATTAAAAGAAAAACTAAAAACCTTTGCGGTGCGATTGGTACTTACGGCCCATCCTACCCAATTTTATCCCGGTGCGGTGTTGGGTATCATCAACGATTTATCAAATGCCCTTATCGAAAACAATGCCGTGCAAATAAACACCTACCTGATGCAGTTAGGTAAGACACCTTTTTTTAAAAAACAAAAACCTACGCCCTATGATGAGGCCATGAACCTGATGTGGTACCTGGAGAATATTTTTTACAATGCGGCGGGCAGGATTATTTCATTTCTAAAAAACCAGTTTCCCGATTCTATTGATGAAAAAAACCCGGTAATCAGCATGGGCTTCTGGCCGGGTGGCGACCGGGATGGCAACCCCTTTGTAAAATCGGATACTACTTTAAAGGTAGCCGATGCCTTAAGGGGCGCGATCATAAAATGCTATTACCTCGAGATCAGAAGGCTACGGCGGCGCCTTACTTTTGATGGGGTGGATACTATTTTAATTAACCTTGAAAATGACATGTACGCCAATATATTTATTCCTGGCCAGCGAACGGCTTTAAACAAGCAGGATATTCTTAATTCACTTAATAAAATAAAGGAGCTACTCATTTACAAACACAATAGCCTTTTTCTCCATCTAATCAACACCCTTATCAATAAAGTAAATGTGTTCGGACTGCATTTCGCTTCACTCGATGTACGGCAGGAAAGTACCATTCATGGTAAAGTGCTGGATGATATTGCCGGCACCACAAGTGACCTTCCCAACAATTACCCCGGCCTTTCTGCAAGCGAAAAAACAGTCCTGTTAACAGGTATTACGGAGTCAATTACCGACCAACCGTTTCAATACGAATTCACAAAAGATACGATTGATAGCATCCAGGCCATACAAACCATTCAAAATTACAACGGGGAGGCCGGTTGCCACCGGTACATTATCAGCCAGTGTAACAGCGCCCTGAATGTATTGGAAGTGTATGGCCTCTTTCTGCTGTGCGGCTGGAAGAAAGATAACCTCACCATCGACATTGTGCCATTGTTTGAAACGGTGGATGATTTGCAGCACGCAGCGGAGGTAATGAAAACACTGTATTCCAACCCGGAATACAACGCCCACCTGGGCCGGAGAAACCATCTCCAAACCATCATGTTAGGATTTAGCGATGGCACCAAGGATGGTGGTTACCTGATGGCGAACTGGAGCATCTACAAAGCAAAAGAACAACTCACTGCTATCTCCAAGGAATATGGTAT
>JBBQOJ010000244.1:0-5502 GCA_038330815.1 Chitinophagales bacterium
CACATCAACTCCTTTTCCGTTGGTAAGGGCATGCACTTCCTTTTCAAAATCTGTGGCATTATAATTAATGGCATGATGGACGCCTGATTTTTTGAGGTGTGTTATTTTTTCATTGCTTCCGGCGGTGGAGAATATTTCACATTGCCTGTGAAGCGCGTATTGTACCAGGGCACTACCAACGCCACCGGCACCCGATTGAATCAACACTTTGTCGCCCGGGTGCAGGTTCACCATTTCTGCGGCGGCAAAATAAGCGGTACAGTACTGCGTAGTAAGCGCGTTTGCTGTGGCATCATCCAATTCATGTGGAATAATGGCCAGCGCACGGGCATCGGTGAGGGCATACTCAGCATATCCCCCAAACCTAGTCATTGCGGTAACCCGGTCACCTACAGTTACATTATCAACCCCCGAACCAACTGCCGCAACAGTGCCTGCTACATCGTAACCCAATACACAGGGTAAGGGAGGTGCCTCCTTGTACATTCCCCTTCTTGCCATCACATCAGCGAAGTTGAGTCCAAACGCCGCAACCTTAATCAATACCTGGCCCGCACCTGGTACCGGCGTTGGAGCTTCCCGCAGTTCAAATGCACCCGTTGCTTCTCCGTTCATAATAAGATAGATTGCCTTCATAAAAGAGAGTTTGATAAATTGAAAGGTACAATTACTGAATGTAGGGCAAACTACCTACAAAAGCGGGGTATTCCAAAATCGTTTTCCGATTATTTATTGTAAAAGCGTTGCCAGTGGCCATTGGGCAAATGGTCATTTTTTGAGGCCGGCCAGTCGGGTAAATTAATCAGGCAGCAAGTTTCTTCTATACAGAATAGGTTTACACTACCCTTGGTATATCAACAGGGGTAGTTTACTATAGAAGGTGACTGCTCTGCCAGCAGTATTGGAGAAAACGGTCTGCAATGTACCGGCTGCTGCTTCGTGGTTGCGGCAATAGGTGTGCGTTAATAAAATGATTGCCGCTTATTGCAATGCCAATGGTTGTATCCAACAGCTTAAAATTACTTATGTGCACCAGTGTACAATAATTGATAAAGGGCGACGTTGTATACCGGTATACGCTTTAAATATCCTTTCATGAAATTCGCAACAGCCTTGCCTGCCTGGGTAATTTTCATTTTTTCATTTTTATGCCTTTTCCAGGTAACCACCTGGTTGGAGGACATAAAAGAATACCTTGCCAGCAACCAATATAATTTTACCTGGTGCGGACAAAGGTTTACCTGCCTGCCTAACCGCTCCTTTATAATAGATGAATCGTTAACCTTATACGGTATTCATTTAAATTATTACCATCAGTTAAATTAACCAATTGTTTCGCAACTACCTTTTTATCAATCCTGGTAAAGAGGAATAAAAAAAACTATAAAATTATTTTAAATTAAATTTTGGATCGAATTTTGATATAAATTCGCCATCCCCATTCATGGGAAACGATTGAGCTAATTCAATAATTTTTGTAGAATTTTTACTACAATAATATATTTGTCTCATCTATAATATACTTCTTTTTTAGTTCGTTCTTTTGCCAAGCGTTTTATTTTTACTGATACCTATCAAAAACTTTACATTTTAAAATTTAATATCTAATGCACAGGCTAACCAAATCCCCCTACGCGATTGTTCAAATTTTTACAAGTCTTTGCTTAAGTCATGTAAAAGAACAGTTAAACGAAAATTTGATTTATGGCGATAGTAATCCTGCCAGTTTTATGTGTGATGGGCAGTTGTTTTCCTTTATACCCAACAGGTCGCTGGTACTTGATGAATCGCTGACTGAATATGGTATCAATCTCAATTTTAGGGACCGTTTTAATTAGTTATTTTCAGGCAATTGCTATTACCACTGCTTGCCCATTGCAGCAAGGCAGGTGATACTTAGCCTGTACACTATATTTTATGAGAAAATTCCCTGGCTATGCCGGGGTTTTTTATGTCGGTTTTAGAGACAAACTGCAAATTTGAATAGTGCTCCCCAACAAAATGCTACTGAACTTCCGCGTATCAACAGGGGTTTTCATGATTTGTAATGATTTTTTCAGGATTTGTAATGTCTTGAAAGGCTATTATTGACATGCCTTTGCTAGTTTACAGCCACTAAACTTTGCAAACAGTGCCTCCCATTCAACCACAGCATTTATCAGTGCCCGGATATGTTTCCGTTTACAACAGCCAAAAAAGTGTTGCAACTTTTACTATGGCCAATGAACTGGTAAATGCCCATGAAGCCGAACAGGCAGCTATGGCGAACATGTTAAGCGAACATATCAGCCAGATACTGGTAGCCTCCCGTTTGTATATTGAATGTGCCATGACGGATGAATCACAAAGACAGGGATTATTGGAAGAAAGCAGGAACCTTGTGGCTACCGCGTTAAAGGAAATCAATTCATTGGCCAAGTCGTTATCACCTGTTTCGTTAAAAGAAACCGGCTTGCTGGAAACTATCAATGAGTTAGCTGATGATACCAGCAAAACAACGGGTATCAACTTTAAGACCTGCTGGGATGGTTTTAATGAAGAACTTCCTCATGAAAAATTAAAACTTACCTTATTACGTATCACCCAGGAATACATAAAGAATATTGTCTCCAAATCTACACCGGGTAATATTGAAATACACATTACCCAGCGAAAAAGCACACTGCGATTGAAGATACTTGATGACGGCACGTCGCTGCGGCGTTCGGCAATAAAAAAGGAATACTTTTTTCAACACATACATAGAAGGGGTCTACTGCACCTGGCTCAAACGCCTGTTTATATCCCCGCTCCCCATGGGAATACATTTAGTATACGTTTTCCACTGTAGCGCCGGGCAGTTTTTTAGAACAACTACCTGGCTACGCCCCGAATTATTTTCGATGTTTACCCTTTATTAAACCCTATACCTTGTTCCGGAAATTTTTCCGGAACCTTTTTTTGCAGTTAGCTGATCGAGGGACGAAGGAACTGCCTGGTATAGGATGTTATTAAAAATTGCCTATTTTGTAATTGATTTCCTGGCGGAAAAAAAGCATAGCAGGTGGTTAATTTACCAGGCGATGGAAATCAAATAAAGTAAGCCTTTTAACGTTGACAGTGCGTAACCTCATTGCTAACCTTGTATTTATTATGATCAATAACTTTTCGTGGAAGCCTTTGTTTGTGGTGGTTTGGCTGCTGGCAATTGTTGCTCCCTGCAGTCCGCTATTGGCCAATGAAAAGCCTGTTCCTCCAGCGCATTTTAAGCAGTTATTCGATTCCGCAAAAGCATTGCTCCCTGACAATGCCATTAAAGCAGCACCCATCGCACTGCAATTGCACCGCCTCTGCCTTGAAAATGGAAATGATTCGATGGTAGCAAAATCAAACTATCTCCTGGGTATTATCAATTATTACCTGTCACGTTACTACCAGTCAGTCGATTTTTTTGACAGGGCGCTGAAATCTGCCCATGCAAAAAACAGTGAAAGTTTTGCGGAATATTGTTGGAACAACCAGGGAGTCAATTATGAAATTTTGAACCAGTTGCCTGCAGCATTACAGGCTTACCAGCAATCACTGCGCCTTGCAGAAAAAAGAGGAGATTCTACCAGCATAGGGCAAAGTTGGATAAACATTGGTTTACTCGATTCAAAAGTGAGGCATTTTACGGAAGCCGCCGATATTACCAAACGCGCTTTGGCACTGTTTACACGAAATGCTGATACACTTAATATGGCGTTGTGTTTTCAAAACCTTGCCAGTTTTAGCAATGACCAGCAACAATTTGCTTTGGCAGACAGCCTTTCAAAAATTGCGCTTAATTTGTACCGGGCCATCAATAACCGGTTTGGCGAGGCAGAATTGGTGATGAGTTTAGGTAGCATTGCCTCGGCCCGAAATAATATAAGGCTTTCCAATCAATACCTGCAACAGGCAATAGCGATTACCTCCGAAATGGAAATGGGGGCGTTATTGGGCGCTACCTATCAGCAATTGGGAGATAACGAGGTGGTACAAGCCAGGTATCAATCCGCGGCGGACTATTTTAATATGGCAATGGCAAGGTATCAGCAGTCGGGTGCAGTAGAGAAATTTGAGGCGCTGTACCTTGCAATGGCCAACCTGTATGCAAAAACCGGCGATTATCAACAGTACCGCCAGGTGATAGATAAATACCGTGCGTTTAAGGAAAAGAATGATGATAAAGTAGCCCTGGCCAGGTATGATGAATTAAAAAACCTGTACCAGTTTGAAAAAAATACCCAGCAAATAGTACAGCAGGGTAGAGAAATCCGGGAGAAAAGAAAGCAACTGTACCAATTAGGTGCCTTTATAGCCTTGCTGTTGGTGGCATTAGTGGCCATTACCTGGCTTTATATCCGGTCGCGCAACCTCACACGGTCGTTGTATGATAATAATATTGCCCGCCTTCATACCAGTGAGCATGCCATTGAAACCACCGGGGAGTCGATACCCGAGCGGCGGCCCCATGCAGCGTTGTTTAACCGGATCGTTTCGCTGATGGAAGAGAAAAAATGGTTTACACAACCCAATCTCAGCCTTTCCGATTTTAGTGTTGAACTGGGTACAAACGAAAAATACATCTCTCAGGCGATTAACACCTATAGTAAAACCAATTTCAATGTGTTTGTAAACCGTTACCGGGTAGATGAAGCCAAAAGATTAATGATCGCCAGTGGTGACAATCTTTCTATTAAACAGGTGGCGGGAGACTGCGGCTTTAGTAACAATACTACTTTTTACCGCCAGTTTAAGGAAATAACCGGGCTAACTCCTTCTACCTTCCTCACCATGAGTGCAGAAAATAGCCAAAAGGCGGAATAAGCCAGTCAGTAGCCTGGAGAATAGCGATGCTGGTTAAAATCGTCCCTGGTAGGTTCCGCTTATAAGGGTACTACCCTTCCTCATATAAATCTCCCTGTGAAGAAAGTATCTCGCGGTATTTATTAAACAATTTTGTTTTGGAAATAAAGCCAACAAACTTTTTATCCTTATTTAATACGGGCAGGTACCAACTCTGGGTAATATCAAACTTTTCCATCACGCTGTGCATATCCTGGTCGGAATACAGGATAGCAGCCGGTTTTTTTACCAACAATTTGATAGGGGTATTGCCAAATTTATCTGGCTGAAATAATTTTTGTTTGATATCATTCAATTCGATGATTCCAATAAATTGTTCCTTATCATCCACCACAGCGAATATATTTTTCTCGCTTCCCTTTACTATTTCTATCAGGTGTTTCAATTCTTTATTCAGTAGAATTTTCTCATAATTTTCCTGCAACATATCTTTTAGAGCGATGGAGGTTAAAATGTTTTTTTCTTTTTTATGGGTAAATATCTGTCCGTCCATAGCGAGCTGCTTTGTTTCCATTGAATAAGGTTCATAACTTTTAACAATAAAAAAAGAAATGGAGGAAACAATCATTAGTGGGATAAACAGCTCGTAGCCATTGGTAATTTCAGCAATCAGGAAGATGGCGGTTAAGGGGC
>JBBQOJ010000245.1:0-5493 GCA_038330815.1 Chitinophagales bacterium
GGGCTTTTTAGTATCTGTAATTTGAAATTTGTCTACAATTTCCACGAGGGCCTTTGATACCCGTTTCCTTAGCGAACTATAGGCGAGGTTTAATAGCCGTTCTTCTTTTTCCCTGATGTTTTTGGCGATAATATGAATAAATTTTGCCGCGATGACGATGTCATTGTGAATCATTTTTACAAAATCGTCCTTGGGTATATGAACAATCTCCGCTTGTTCGAGAATGATGGCACGTTCGTCATAAAGTGCATCTTCAATCAATGCTGTGTAACCAATAAAGTCGCCTTCGCTGTATAAATTGGTAATATACTCTTTACCATCTTCGTGGTTTTTGTAGCATTTCACTTTTCCTTTTGCGAGATAATATAAAAACCGGGGGCGCTTTCCTTCCTGGAAAAGCACGGTCTTTTTTTCATAACTATTTATCTCGTAGTCCTCCGGCAGGTTGCCGGTTTCATTCATATTTAAACTGTTTACATCCCGTATAAATTGGGCTAACCCCGATACATTAGAGGGGTATTTAACTTCCATTAGCTCGGCTCTTTTTAACCGGACTTCTACAGCGTTGAGTAGTTCACTGTCATCAAAAGGTTTGGTAATATAGTCATCCGCCCCCATCTCCATCCCTTTCCTGAAATCGCTCCTCTCTGTTTTGGCAGTTAAAAAAATAAAAGGAACGGCCGAAGTGTCGGGGTTTTTCCTGATTAAATGCAACACGCCGTATCCATCCAGTTCGGGCATCATGATGTCACAAATGATCAATGAAGGCAGCTCCTTTAAGGCCATATCCACCCCCTGTCTTCCATTTTTGGCTGTAATCGCCCTATAACCTGCCAGCTCCAGTATCTCTGCAGTATTCTCTCTTATATCAGTACTGTCTTCAATAACTAAAATTGTTTTATTCATTAATTAGTAGTTTGTTGGGATTGAGATGGCAAAGGTAGTGCCTTCGTTGATATTACTCTTTAAAGTGATCGTTCCATTCATTAAATCCAGGTATCTTTTTACGATATGCAATCCTAACCCGCTACCCTGTATATTGATAACATTGGCTCCCCTGAAAAAGCTTGAAAATAAATGTCCCTGGTCTTCCCCGGATATACCCATGCCCTCATCCCTCACGCTAATATTGGCCATCCCGCCGGTTATTTCACTGTTGATATAGATATTGGTGCCAGGTTCAGAAAATTTTATAGCATTGGATATTAAATTAAGCAATACGTTTTTCAGCAGGTTTTTATCGGTATTTATCTCGCGGCTGCCCGTATGCACACACCATATTTGCTGCCCCTCCTTTAGTAAGCCTTTGATGTCTTCATTGGTTTCCTCAATAAAACCAGTCAGTTCAAACACAGTATTGCTGGTAGTTACCTTTCCCTCGTTTAACTTCCCCAGCGAAAGGAAGTCTTCCAATATATCATTTAAATGCTTTACAGCCCCCTTAATGCGCATAATGTGTTTATCCCGTTTTTCCTGGTCGTTCATCCCCGTGTACTTTGCCAGCAGGGAGGCGGAAGATAATACGGAACTTAGCGGTGTTCGGAACTCATGGGACGCCATCGACACAAAGCGGCTCTTAATTTCGTTCAATTCTCTTTCCTTATCCAAGGCTTCACTTAATTCCTGCTGAGAGGATTCTAATTTTATCAATGCCCTTTTTAGTACCACCGTCCTTTCTTCTACTTTCCTTTCCAATGCCGCGTTGAGCTCTTTTATTTCCCTGGTCACTTTTTCAAGCTCCTGTTGTTGCTGCTGCATGCTTTGCTCAATCTGCTTTCGATGGGTAATATCCACGATAAAGGCAATCACGAAGCGCTGGTCGCCTTTTAAATAATAACTCAGGCTGATGTCTAAATGGAACGCTTCACCAGTTTTTCGCTGGCCGTACAACTCCTTGCCAGAGCCCATTGCCCGATGCTCCGGTTGGTTGTAGAACTGTTGCCGCAACGGTTGGTGGCGCGCCGCCTTATGCGCAGGCATTAACAATTCCACGGGTTGGTTCATCAATTCACCACTGGCATAACCAAACATTTTTTCCGCGGCAGGATTGGCAATGATGATTACCCCTGCATGATTGGTAAGTAAAATCCCTTCGGTCGCGTTTTCAAATAAGGCAGTCATGTGACTTTTCTCAAAATTCAACTGGTCATTTAGCTTGCGGGTATACAATACAATGGTGGAAGTTAACAGCAGTAAAAAAATGATGAAGCCATAGTTGGAGAAACTATTGCCATGGTGACGGTACAGAACTAAAGTAATGATGATACTTACAACGGTAGCAATAATGGTGGCACTGGTTTCCTTTACAAATACTGAAAGAAAAATAACCACCAGCAATCCTGCCAGTGTTACCGGGAAGCCGGGCATACTGTAGGAGAAAAATAAGGTAAATACAAAGGCCACCAGCGCCCATATGGATGCCTGGCGGGCACTCACCTGCGGAATAAAATTAAGGGGAAGACGGTGTTCAAACGAGCTCAATGCGGGTATATTAAAAGTGTGGATAAAGATTAATAAGAAAACTGGCACCGGTTAAAAAGGTTATTTTACCGGGTTTAACAGCAGGTTAAAATCAACATTGAATTTATCGTTCACCTTAACCAGGCCGACGTATTTTTTGGGTGGGGTTAGCTTGAAATCTGTGAAACTGAAACTGCGTTTTCCATGCAACAGGATGGAGGAGGGGCCGGTTTTTAAAAAAGTATAACACACTTCAAAACGTTTGCGGATGCCGGCGAGTTCAATCTCTACCCAACCATTTAGTGAATCCTTATTGCCGCAAATGGCAGGCGCTCTTTCCAGGGAAAGAAAGCGGATCACCAGGGTGGGGTATTCACTTGCTTTAAGGGTTTTACGAAGATCGCTGGTGAGCATTTTATTATGGCAATCAAAGCTGCGAATGTCGAGTTGTAGGTTGCCATTCAGGGTAACCGGCTGGCTGGCGGTAATTTCTTCAGAACAATAAATGGTATCGGGTTGATAGTAACCGGCAATATCACAGCCAAAACTATTAACATTAGTTGAGCCCTGGATGCGGATGGTACTTGATTTTTGCACCGCCCATTTTATTAATTTTTTCCTGGATGGCGCTGTGCCTGTTGTAAACAGGTTGGCAGGTAGGGTGCATATTGTAACTGTAAGCAACCACATTAAATGAGCAATGTAAGCAGGCATAACAGGGGATTTAAAAAGATGTAAAAATGTGTATGGGCTCTTGTCACCTAAGTGATAGTCAAAGCTATTATTGTTTGCTGCGGTAATCTATGATGATGGTGAAGGCAGAAAATGATTTTTATCATAATTAATGCCCTGGCAGGTGACAAAGGGGGGGAGCGTTTGGGCAGCTTTTCTTGGGTATTCAATTGCAGCAAAGCGATGGAACGCGAATAGCTACAACAAAAAATCCCGGCAGCCATTGGCTACCGGGACAGTTGTTCTTGTTTTAGGGTTTTAGTAGGGTAATACTTGTTAAAAGAGGTTTTTCATTTGATTGGATATTGGATACTAGAAGCCAACAACTGCTTCAATTACAAATCCTTTAAATTTCCCGCCGCTACGATAATCGGTAGTAGCAAAATCTTTATATGATTGAATTACATATTCACCTTTCATAAGTACATTTTTGGTAACAAACCAGCCAGCAGCTAAAGCAGTACGGTTAACATTCACATCATTTGCCAGTCCTGCTAACCTTACTTTTACGGTGTTATAGCGTGCTCCCACATATAGTTCTTCTGCAGGGCCAAACCTGTACACCACATCTCCTGCCAGTTGCCTCATATTCCTGGTATCGGTTTCATTTTTGTTACGTCCCCTGGCAGTTTCGAAAGTACCTGTCAATTCGATACCCTGCACTTTTAGAAAACCGTTTAGCATTAACGCATCTACTTGTTTTGAGAAGCCCGGATTAACACGGCCTGAAAAAGCTATGGCAGTAGCGGAAGGGTTTGGTGCACCTGCGGGTGCTTTTTCCATTACATTCTGGTAGTTGGAGCCCGCCCGGTCGCCACCGTATAAGGTTAGTCCGCTGCCTGCATTGCTGCTGTTATGGTAGAAACTACCTGATAAACGCAACCTCATTTTTTCTGCAAGGCTTTTATCGAAACCTCCTTTAAGATATATGGAAGGCGTTCTTTTGGTATTGTCATCAGCGGCTGTTTTGAAAGTGGAATCCACGTGGCCCTTCATCATGCCATTGGTGATTCCGATCATACCAAACAAGCCATTTTTTTGCAGGTAAACTTCACCACCAATTTCTGTAGCGAAAGCATCCACGATATTGTTTTCCATAAATGGATTGTAAAGTGTTTGACCGGCATCTGACCTGCGGAAGTGATCATCACCGTAGTTAATTTCCATATGGCCCACTTTAATGGTAGCAATTTCCATCAGGTCTTTCCAGAATTTACCTTTAAAGGGAAGTTTATCAAATTGAATATAACCGCCTTTTACCCAGGTTTCGTTATGGTGACGGGAAGAGAGGTAGGTGGTTACGTTCAACCGGATACCGTCGGCCAGTTGGATATCAGTAAAAAGATTGGCCTGGGCGGTCATAAATCCTGATTGTAACGGGTAAAGCCGGTTGGTTGCCTGGTTGTTAAGCGCTGCCTTATTTTCGTGTTTCAGGTTTTGGAATTGTTGGGTAAAGCCTGCTCCAAAGCGCACCCGCATGCCTTCATAAGCCAGGGTATCCGCATCTTTGCTGGTTTCATACCTGTTGATGCCGCGTTGGTCGTAAGGCCTCCAATAGGAGGGGCGGCCGTAAAACTCTTTATCGCTGTTTTGGGCGGTAGAAGTTAGTGGTATTACACCCGCTATCATAAGCAGAAGTAGCGCGGTGAAGGAAATAATCTTTTTCATGTTGTTTTTTTTAAAAGGATGTAAATAATTGCAGGTGGACGGTTGTTGGGATTTTTCCCTGGTTAGCTTTTGATATTGAGATTATAGGTTATTGAAATGGCATCGCCTGTTTTAATTGCACCCATCATTACGGTGGGTGGTTTTACACCATACTCCGACATTTTAAAACTCTTTGTTCCGGTGCAGGTAAAGCTCTTATCGGCCGGGTTGTATTTTAAGGTAGCTACTACCTCAGTTTGCAGGGTGGTACCGGCAATGGTTAATTTCCCGATTCCCTTTACATGGTAAATATTGGTGCCAGCGGGTGTAACGTTGGCAGATACCAGTACAAAATTGATAGTGGGATTCTTTGACGTGTTGAGTGCTTTATAGGTCTTTTTATCCAAGCCGTTGAGGCCGCTTTTCAAGCTCTCTGCTGGCAAAGAAAAACTGAGGCCGGTGAAGGAAACCTTATCATTGGCTACAGCGATGGTAGCATCAAAATTTCCCTTGCTCGACTTCATCTCCCAATCGTGAAGGGTAGAAGTTCCGGTTACGCTTACAGCCAGTGTTTGGGCATGGTATTTTGCCTGGGCAACGGCGTCGGAAAGGTTTATCAATACCAGCGCAGCGATAAAGGCGGCGGCGGTACGA
>JBBQOJ010000246.1:0-5490 GCA_038330815.1 Chitinophagales bacterium
TATCGATACGGCTGTATTTAACCGTAAGATTGTAGACCTGATTATACGTAATGGTCGTGCCCGGCCTTCCATCTTTGACGGGTTGTTAACGGATGAACGGATGGCCATGCTCAATGAAGCCATGTACAAATTTGTACCCGGGTTTTACCTGCAGGAGCGCCCGGTGCGTAATTATCCGGTGGATGCAGCCGGCAATATCCTGGGCTATTTGTCAGAAGTAGATACCAACTTTTTGAAATCCCATGTGGGAGAAGGTTACCAAATTGGCGACTATGCCGGTAAAACAGGGTTGGAACGAACCTATGAAAAAGTGTTGATGGGCCAGCGCGGCATAGAATACTGGAAACGGGATAATAAGAACCGCCTTACCGAGAAGTTTGAAAAAGGCAGGTATGATACGGCCGCTATTGCAGGCGACAACATGCACCTGTCGCTTGATATCGCCCTGCAGGAGTTTGGCGAAATGCTGATGCAAAACAAGGTGGGCGCTGTAGTGGCCATCGATCCACAAACTGGTGGCGTATTGGCCATGATCAGCAGCCCTACTTTTAAGCCACAATACCTTACCGGTGCCGAGCGTAAAAAGCATTATGCCGAGTTGTTGTTAAACCCTGCCCTGCCCTTGTTGAACAGAACGGTGAATGCCAAATATGCACCAGGGTCTACTTTTAAAACCCTGCAGGCCCTGGTAGGATTGAATGAAGGCGTGATCACCACCCGTACCCCCTTTAGTTGTAGTGGTGCCTTTTACGGATGCGGTAAACCAATGCGCTGCCTTGATCCGGGCGTATGGTCACTCAAGGGAGCCATCACCCATTCCTGTAATACCTATTTCGCCAATGTGATGCAGCGGGTAATTAATAATCCCAAATATCCCTCTTTAGACAGCAGCCTCAATCAATGGGCCAGCTATATGCGGGCATTTGGATTGGGCCAACGGCTGGGAATTGACGTACCTACAGAGCGAAGCGGATCTATTCCCACCGCGGCAACCTACAATAAAATTTATGGCGCAGGCCACTGGAATTTTTGCACCTTTCGTTCGGTGAGTATCGGCCAGGGAGAAGTAGAAACTACCCCCTTGCAGGTGGCCAATGAAATGGCCTACCTCGCCAATAAGGGTTGGTTCATCACGCCCCACATGGTGGACTCCATTGAGGGTGGCGACAAATTTAACCTGCTGGAGAAATTTAAAGAGAAACACCGCCCCCTGGATATACCGGATTCTGTGTTTGAAGCGGTACATGATGGTATGCAGGGCGTAATGGATGGGGGTACCGGCAGGTATGCACAAGTGCCGGGCATAGTGGTATGCGGGAAAACAGGTACGGTAGAAAACGCCTACAATGGAGTGAAACAAAAGGACCACGCTTTTTTTGCTGCCTTTGCGCCCAGGGACAATCCCAAAATTGCGATCGCTGTTATTTGTGAAAACGCAGGTTTTGGTTCAACTTCTGCGGCGCCCATTGCCAGCCTGATGATTGAAAAATACCTGAAGGATTCTATCGTTGATAAAGCACGTAAAGCCAAGGTGGAACAAATCACCAACCTAAACCTGATTCCACCAAGAATATATAAAGAGATCCGGAAAATGGATTCCATCCGCCATGCAAAAGATTCTGCCTACCTGATGTCTAAGGGGTATATCAAAAGGGTAAAAGATACCATGAGCCTGGATGCCGATGATGAAGCAGATGCGATGGATAAAATAAAGAGGGAGAAAGACAATAAAAAGGAACTGCCGAAAAAAGATACCAGCAACAATAATAAGCCTGAAATACTGGAAGCGGTGTTACCCAACGAAAAAAGACGGCCCGAAGTTAAGGACTCAAGTAAAAATTAAAACTGCCTGTTAAAAATGTACCAGAAGAATCCTGCATTGGGAAAAGGTGTTGATTGGTTATTAATATGGCTGTATGCCATATTGGTAATGATTGGGCTGTTGTGTATTTTTTCTGTAGAGTACCGCACCACCGATGGTGTGATTGACAGTTTTTTAGGATTTAAGAAAAACTATAGCAAGCAGTTTTTTTATTTCATTGCCTGTATCATGCTGGCCACTTTTATTTTACTTACCGACAGCAAACTGTATACAGCGCTGGCCAATATATCTTATCTCGTTGGCATCCTACTGATTCTGGCTACGTTTGTGTTAGGTAAGGAAATTAAGGGATCGAAGAGTTGGATACCACTGGGCTTTATGAACCTTCAACCGGTAGAACTTTGTAAAATTTTTACCTCACTGGCACTGGCAAAATACATGGCCATGCCCGACCTTAATTTTCGTAAATCGCAGTCGCAGCTTATTGCTGCTGCCCTTGCCTTTACACCGGCCGTATTTTCCATTCTGCAGGGCGAAACCGGGCTGGCCCTGGTGTACTTTTCTTTTTTGATACCAATGTACCGCGAGGGGTTGCCACCGGGTTACCTCATTACCGGTGTAGCCATGGCCGTATTGCTGGTGGTGTCCCTGCTATTTTCAACCACCACCCTATTAATCGCCTTTGCTGTGTTAGGTGCCATCTTTATTTATTTTAACCGCAGGCAAATCAAACGCAACAACACCATCCTGGTTTGGGTGATCAGTATCTGGGCATTTTGTTCCATATTTGTTGGCATTGCCGTTCCCTTTGTATTTAAAAATGTATTTAAACCTTACCAGGCCAACCGAATTTTCAGCATGGTAGGGGTAGATAATCCTTTTGCGGATAAAAATGCGGTTGAATTACTTACGCCCCAGGAATTGAAAGCCAGGCAAAAAAAAACGGAACAGCAGGATTACAACGTAAAGCAATCGAAAATTGCCATCGGTTCGGGGGGTATACTGGGCAAGGGTTTTTTGAAAGGTACCCAAACACAGGGCGACTTTGTACCGGAGCAGCATACCGATTTTATCTTTACCTCGGTAGGCGAAAATTTTGGCTTTTGGGGTACTACCTTGTTGATGCTGATATATATGGGAATAATTTTCCGGATCATTATGGTGGCGGAGCGACAGCGAAGCACTTTCAGCAGGGTATATGCGTATTGCGTAGCGAGCATCCTGTTTTTTCACGTAGCAGTTAATATTTGTGTAACCATTGGCCTGGCGCCGGTGATTGGTATCACTCTGCCGTTTTTAAGTTATGGTGGATCGTCATTGATAACCTTTACGGTGCTTATTTTTATCCTGGTTCGGCTGGATGCCGACCGGCAGATGGTTTTGCGATAAGGCAGTGTTCATTTATTCATTACCGTTAATATATTATTCAAAACAGGGGCATCCTAAAAGGGACTGTTCATGCAACTTAGGCGTATGAAAATAATTCCATTGAGTGAGGGCAGTTTTACCATTGATAAAACCAAACAACTGATCCCTTTTAATAGAAGCACGGATGATTTACAGGAGCGGACAGCAGGTAGTTTGTTGGTAGAAATACAACCATTTTGTATCATTACTTCAAATGATATCATTGTGATTGATGCAGGCCTTGGATTTAAAAATGAGCAGGGCATCCTGCAATTACAGCAGAACCTTGCCGACCAGGATATCAGCCCGTTGGACGTAACAAAAGTATTGATGAGCCACCTCCACAAAGACCATTCGGGAGGTATCAGCATACAGGAGCCAGGTTTGTCCAGGGCCAGCCTCACCTTCCCCAATGCCGCTTATTTTGTAAACAAGCAGGAATTGAAGGCGGGTTTGGAAAAAAACAATCCATCGTATAAGCCCGCAGATTTTGAACTTTTGGCCACCGCGGATAAAGTGCATTTGATGGAAGGGGATGGAACCATTGATGACTATATCCGTTACCAGGTAACGGGAGCACATTCCCCCTTTCACCAGGTTTTCTGGATTGAAGAGGATGGGCAAACCATTTTCTTTGGCGGTGATGATGCGCCGCAATTGCAACAAATGAAAAGCAGGTTTGTGGCCAAGTATGATTATGATGGAAAGAAATGTATGGAACTAAGGCAACAATGGTGGCGACAGGGGCAAGCAGAGAAATGGACCTTCCTGTTTTATCACGATATAAAAACGCCGGTATTCACTTTTGAATAAAGGCTTTTAATAAGCATTGGTTAAACCGGATTATTTATTCACCCGGTCGCCAACGCAAGGTAATGTTTAACAGGAAGCTAATTGTTTCTTCGTTGCAATGGCCGGTTAGCACGATTGCGTTGTTGCTGGTTGCGCATCGACTTTAGAAGGAGTTGACGGAATTTTACTTCTGCAGTAAACATCCGGTTAGTCCGTTCCGGGCCCAACATATTGGTAAACTGGTCTTTGTATTTCTTTTTTAGGTTCAATGTTTTTTCCTCGCGTACCAGCACATCTTTCTCTTCACGTAGCGAAACATTAAATTCTTTTGAGTATTGATTGTATACCGGCCAGAATCTCTGGGCCTCCTCAGGCGTTAAGGCCAGTTCCTTACTTATAAAGGCTACTTTCAGCGCTTCTATTTTTGGCTGATTTGTTTCGGCCGGACCTTCGGCCTGGCCCATTACAAAAAATCCGGTTAAGGCAAAAATTATTGACAGGGATAACTTCCTCATTTTTTCCTCCTAATTATTTAATTGTGTTTGGTTGATTTCACTGATATAATCCTCCAGCGCACCTTCATTGGTGAGGTAGTCCTCTTCACTAGGTAAAGTGGTGGCATCCAGTGTAATTTTTATGCTTGCCATATCCGAGTAATCACCATTTTTTTCCAAATATTTTGTGATATCTGTAACGGTGAGCTGGGCAAGGGCAGCATCGAATTGCTGTTCATCCATGGCTCTGCCTTTTTGAATGGCCGCATCCAGCGAGGCCATGGTGTTTGAAGGCTGTGTATTATTGGTACTGTTACCAATATAGTTGTAAAGCCCGAGGGCCATGGCACCGGTAAATAAAGCCGCAACTGCATATTTAAACATGTTGCTGCTGCGCATCGATAGTACGCGGCCCCTCGCCGGTTGTAGTTGCTTCAAAATAGTAGCAGCTACCCCATCAAAATAATTATCGGGCACCTCAAATACATTGTTGGTTTTGAGTGCTGACATCAGGGGAGAAAGCAGCCAGGTTTCTTCTTCCTTGCCGGTTCCACCTATGATATCAGCTGCCAGCTTGTTATCCAACTGATCAAAATAACCTGCCGGTAATTGGAAAACATTAACCCCTTGCAGGCTTTCCAGTAAGGGTGATAAATAGCGAAATTCTTCACGGGGATTTTCTTCGTGGATACGTTGCAGTACAGCAGCGCTTAAATTTTCAAAATATCCAGCAGGCACCGTAAACACCTGCTGCTGCTGAAGTTGTTGCAATAACAAAGAAGGTTCGGAACTCCCTGCTTGCTCCTGTTGTATCTTTCCTAAAATTGAACCTGCCAACTGATCAAAATAACCAGCGGGAACAGTACTTGCTTCAATAATGGTTTGCTGCAATGGCAAGCCTGATTCTTCCTCAAGGCAGGTAAGCAGGGTGGGCACAATACTTTCAAAATAGCCACGGGGCACCGTAAATATATT
>JBBQOJ010000247.1:0-5484 GCA_038330815.1 Chitinophagales bacterium
CAAAAAAAGAGCGGTTATCAGGTTTCTCATACCAGCGGCAATAGTTTTAGCAAATATAAGAGGGAAAGCACCATCAAAAGTTTAATTTCAAACGCGGAAAAGTGGCATTTTATTTTAATGTCCATTAGATAAGGTTCGCGAGGGACCAACCTTGGCCGTCAGCCGTTGCGGTTGTAACCACCCGCTACTTGAGATTTTACTAACTAAACGACATCACATTACCTTTTATTTTAAATCCCTCAGTCGGGTTCAAATGGAGTCCTGCCGCAATGTTGTGTATGGTTCAATGTTAGCTACGGGCCAAACTTCCTGATATAAGCCTTCTACAAATCAAACCCAATTGAGCGTGATCGGATCCCTGAAAATAAGCAGGAAGTATTGCCAGGTATTATTGTCGGCATAACCTGTGGATAATATCCCGGTGCATGGGAAACTGTTTATATAATTCCGCTTCTTTGGCCAATTCAAAGTCGTCAAAATCGAACCCCGGCGCTACGGTACAGCCAACAAAGGCGAAGGCGCCTCCTTCGGCAGGCGCCGATGCAAACCAGCATTCGGCTGGTACAACCGCCTGGAACTGTTCCCCTTTTTGCAGGTCGTTGCCCAGCCGGATTATTTCCAGCCGGCCGTTTAAATGGATCACGTAAATCAGCAAAGTGGTTCCAGCATAAAAATGCCAGCATTCATCACTTTTAATTTTATGGAAGGCCGAAAAATTACCCTGTTCCAGTAAAAAATAGATCGCTGTGCTGTAATTGCGTTCACCCCCAAAACGTCTCGACAATAAAGATTTAGGTATAATTTCCGGCGAACGATAACTTTCTTTAAAATAGCCGCCTTCGGGGTGTGGCTGTAACTTGTATTTTTCCACCAGCAAACCCGGTGTCATATCATCCTTCATACGTTAAAAATAGCGCCGTTACCGGTTGTAACAAAATAAAAAAGCTGTGTTAAGCAAACAGCAAACCTGCCGGTTGATGATAATAGCGCCCCTGCTTTGTTACGGAAAAGTCAGCAAACATAAACTTCTCCAGGTTCACAGCAATATCGCCTGGGAAGTAGATAAGTAAACGCAGTTTATAAAATAGTAGCCGCCCCAACCTGAAAGCAATCATCATGGGCTTACTGCAATTCACCATTGTGCACAAATTTACCTTAAGGCGCTCTGCTGGGAATGGGCTGGATATCCGCCACGGCGGACGCAGTCTCATCTTTACAATCCTTGTTGCTGTTTTTGAACAAGCAATAAAGAAAAAGCAGGGACTAAGGTAAAGAAACGCATCATTCACAACCTAAGTGCAAAGTTATCATGGCTCTAAATAGTATGTCGTTAAACGGAAACATTGTTGTGCATCAACAACAAACCTGCCGCGCTTTTATTAGTTTAAAAAATGCAACCATCCATTAGCTTAGCAGGCCCAGTTTATGAATACCACCTATTGATTTATCCCCACCCTTTTGGGGAATGGTGGCCGCTTAGGTGTTTCTGGTGGATTTTTTTCCAATTCCTTCAATGCTACTTCGATGGCTTTTTGTAATTGTGGATCCTCACCCCGGATAACGGCCGAAGGCAATTGTTCCACTTCAATGTCAGGGGCCACGCCGGTATTTTCTACAATAAATCCATCCTTCGTCCAGATGGCTACGTTGGGGGCTGTTACCCCGCCACCATCAATAAATTCCGGGTAGCCCAGTATGCCTACCAGTCCGCCCCAGGTACGCTTACCTACAATGGTACCCACTTTAAATTTTTTAAACATCCAGGGCAACATGTCACCACCCGAACCGGCAGTTTCATCAGTGATCATCACTTTTGGCCCCTGTATAGAGGCACTGGGTGTTTTTAAATCATTGCCATAACGCATGTTCCAATGGGCCTGGTAGGGTCGCTGCAATATATCGATGTAGTAATCCGCCACCTGCCCGCCGGCATTAAAACGTTCATCAATGATGATGGCTTTACGATCCGCTTGCGGAAAAAAATATCTTTTAAAATACTCAAAACCACCACCGCCGGTATTGGGTACATACACATAGGCTACCTGCCCCTTCGTTGCTTCCGTTACCTTCTTAAGATTGCCTTCCACCCAATCGCGGCTACGTAGATCAGTTTCATTTTCTACCGGCACGACTTTTACCACCCTGGAACCGGCACTGGTTGGATTGGGGCCAATGGTTAATTCCACTATCTTACCGGCAGTAGCTTCAAAAAAGCGATACAGGTTATCCGTAGCCGTTACTTCTACCCCGTTTACCGCTAATATATAGTCGCCGGCTTTGGCATTAATGCCAGGTTCGGTGAGGGGCGACCGTAAGTTCGGGTTCCAGTTAAGGCCCCCATAGATCTTTTTCAGCCGGTACCGGTTATGCTCGATGCCATAATCGGCACCCAACAAACCGCCACTAACGGCAACGGGTGTTTGCAATTTTTCCCCCGGGCCCGTCAGGCGGTGGTGCCCTACGCCTAATTCGCTGCACATCCACTGTATCACGGTATTGAGGTCGCTGCGACAGGCAAGGTGTGGAATAAATACGGCATACTTCTTTTTCATGGCATTCCAGTCGGCGCCATGCATTCCCGGATCGTAAAAATAATCGCGGTTCACCCGCCAGGCCTCCGCCAGTATATTAGGCCATTCCGCCAACGGATCCATTTTAACCTGCAGGTCAGCCGTATTAATTACCCCGCCGTTGGCAGCGGAAGGCTTTTGGCCTATATTGGTAACACCCCAGGTATTGCCCCGCAGGTACAACATTTTATTACCGTTGGCGGATATAATATACCCATCCAGGTCCATCACTTCTGTTGCCTTACGTTCTACCATATCAAACTTGTACATAGAGGAAGCGCCATCACCGGTATAGCCGGCCGAAATATATAACAACTCGTTTTCCTTGCCCATACCCAACCCATAATAATTACCTTCCTTTAGCGGCAGGTCAATAATGCGATTTTCAATCCCGTCGAGGTCGATGGTAATGGAGGCCGGCTTTTTACCCGCCGCACTGTCTTTCTTATCCTTACCGGCTTTGTCTTCCTCTTTTATTGATTCTTCATCGTTTTGTTTGGCAAAGGGAGAAGTGGTTTCCTTTTGAAGGGTGAGCAGGTAAATGGCATTGGTGGAGCGCATATCGTTATTGGATTGATCAAACCAATTTAACACCGGACCGGCATTGGTAGAAGCAAAAAAGAAAAGGTATTTTCCACTGCGGTCAAAAACAGGTTCCGAAGCATCACTCAGTCCGTCGGTAACAGGAAAGGATTGCTGTTGCTCCACTGAATACAACATCACCCGTTTAAAATAGGTATTGGTAACCTTCGTATACACCATCCATTTGGAATCAGCCGACCAGTCGCCAAACTGCTCCCGGAAGGGGCCGGGCGCATACAGGTCATCTGCGTCTATTTTCCTGCTCACGCCTGTGCTAATTTCCATCAGGTAAAGGTTCCTGCCATTATCCACATAACTTATTTTTTTACTATCGGGCGACCAGCGTGGGTAGGCATAAAAGCCGGTACCCTTTATCGGAATGGCCCTTGGCTCCCCTTTTCCATCCTGGGCCTTGATGTGCAAAGCATATTCCCCGGAAGCATCAGAAAAATACGCAATCGATTTTCCATCCGGCGACCAGGCCGGGCTATGCTCGTGTATCCCGGCAGTATTGGTAAGGTTGCGGGCATCACCCTTGTCGGCCGGTACGGTCATAATCTCGCCCCGGAAATCTATCACCACCCTCGATCCTGTAGGCGAAATGGTACCCGACCGAACATATTTTCCGCCTTTTACAAAACGTGGGCGAAGTTCCAACAGGTCGGCGGCGATACCGATGGTGAGTTTTTTTACGGAGGTAGCTTCCGGGTTAAAAAGATGAAGGTATCCGGCCTGTTCAAAAATGATGTTACCATTGCTCCCTGCAAGGTGCACCACCGGGAAATCCTTAAAGCGGGTAAGCTGCCTGGTAGCCTTGGTAAGGGTGTTATAAACAAAAAGATTAAATTCTCCGGCCCGGTCGCTTAAAAAATATACCTCGTTGCCCATCCATACCGGCTCGGTATCGTTGCAGCCACCGGTAGGTTGCGGCACCTTTATCACCGATTTATTATCAAAAGAAAACAAGGAAATTCCGGAGATCGTACCACCACGGTAATTTTTCCACTGGCGGAAGGCTTCATACAAAGGCGTGTACGCCATCGATTTCCCATCCCCGGAATAAGCGGCATGAAAAGCATTGGGAATTTCAAGCTGCACCGGGAAACCACCGGCTATTTTTACCGTAAACAAGTGTGCGTAACGATTAGTAAATACCGATCGTTTGGAAATAAACAATACCTCCTGGCCGGAAGGTGTAAACCCTCTCACAATATCTGCGCCCGGGTGCCAGGTGAGCCTTTTGGGAATTCCACCCGCGGCCGGTATTACAAACACATCGGTATTGCCATCATACTGCGCACTAAAGGCAATCATTTTGCCATCAGGCGAAAAAACCGGGTTCGATTCCACGCCCTCATCCACGGTTAACCGGGTGGGATTAGAACCATCAAGGTTGGCTACCCACAAATCCTCTGCGTAAATAAAGGCAATGTGTTTACCACTGATGGCTGGCTGCGCCAATAACCGCGTGTCGTTGGTATCGATGGCCGGCAGGGCCAATGGCAGCAGCAATATCACTAAAACAAACCACCGGGAAAATAAAGAAAGTAATTTCATAAATTGAACAGGGTTTAAATGTTAACAACAATGGAGTATCAATCACCATTAACTAACGGCAGGCATTATGCGCAGTAATTAACCAGCGGGGCGGGTTGCCGTGTTACTGGCCGTAGAATGCGAACAGTAAGATATAAAAATAATCGTTTTATATACTTTTAATTTACCGCTCATAAAATCTATTTCCGGCTGTTGCTACAATCCGTGCCACGAGGCAGTAAACAGGTAGATTACAATGGGCAATCCTGGAACGCGTATTTAAACTCGCACCAGAAGATATCCAAAGCAACCAGGCGGGGCTTCAAAAATGAAATAATGGCGGGCCAGTCATTCTGGTTGAGTACTTTCACGCCGGAAATAGCAAGCGACACTTCACTAATCATCCTGCCATGCTCATCGGCGTAAAAGGGCCGCCAGTCCCATTCTTCACCGGTTGCGGTATGCAAGGCATTTTTCAATAACAACAACTGGTTAAAGTACCATTGCTGTTTAGCCACGTCCTTGTGTTCACATCGCAGGGCGATGGCTGCTTTTCCCTGGGTTGCTTCCAGCACAATCCGCAGGTCCTTTTCGCCGGTTTTGTAATTTACCCAGTTGATATGCGCTCCTTCGGCCGATGCCACCGGCGCCATATACTTACCAAATGCTGTCCAGAATTGATGAACCAATAAAGCGGCTTCCTGTTTTGTATACATGAAATAAGCGTTTATACCGTGGTGTTAGTACATTTTAATGGGAGACAAATTTTAATCCGGCAATGGAAGCGATGAGGGTA
>JBBQOJ010000248.1:0-5443 GCA_038330815.1 Chitinophagales bacterium
CTCCTGTCCGGTGCCTGACAGTTAAGTTCCCCTGCCGCTTTTTCCGATACTGGGTGAGACGAATGGTTGAAGGTTGATGGTTGATTGTTGATGGTTGAAGGTTGATGGTTGAAGGTTGATGGTGGGGGGTTGGGGGTTGAAGGTTGATGGTTCGGGGTTGAAGGTTGATGGTTGGGGGTTGAAGATTGAAAGACGATAGTTATTGGTTGAGGGTTTGCGGTTGAGGATTATTGCATATCGTACCATTTGTATACTGAAATTTCGAAATGGCGCTGTAGTGTCCTCAAAGCGTACGAAATTTTACTGGCGCCGGTCTCCTGTCCGGTGCCTAACCGTTAATTTCCCCTGCCCCTTATTCCGAAACAGGGTGACACGAATTATTGAAGGTTGAAGGTTGATGGTTGGGGGTTGGTTGTTGAGGGTTGGGGGTTGAGGGTTGAGACAAAATTATACTTTTACCCGAGCAGCGTATATGCGGGCTGGCTTGACGGTAAAAGTAGAAAATACTTAAATGAATTATAATTTTACACCTATGCACTTACAACGAAGAAACAGGATACTGAGAGCAAGTCCGGCCATACGAAGTATGGTAGCCGAAACCATCTTAACACCGGCTGATTTTATAGCGCCGTTGTTTATCGACGAAGGTGAAAACCTGGTGGTTGAAATTCCTTCTATGCCGGGTTACTACCGGCGATCGTTAAACGCCACCGTGGCCGAAGTGAAAGAAATGTTTAGCCTGGGCATTCGTTGTGTATTGCTGTTTATAAAAGCACCGGATGAATTAAAAGACAATACCGGCAAAGAAGCCTGGAACCCCGATGGACTTATGCAGCGAAGTATAAAAGCCATAAAAAATGCCGTACCGGAAATGGTAGTAATGACGGATGTGGCACTGGACCCCTACTCTTCCTACGGCCATGACGGCATTGTGGAAGATGGAGAAATTGTGAATGACCCAACGGTAGCTGCCCTGGTAAAAATGAGCTTGAGTCATGCTACTGCCGGCGCCGATTTTGTAGCGCCGAGCGATATGATGGATGGCAGGATTGGCGCCATCCGCGAGGCATTTGAACAACATGCTTTTACTAGTACCGGCATCATGGCGTACAGTGCCAAGTATGCTTCCTGTTTTTATGGCCCCTTTCGTGATGCACTTGACAGCGCCCCCGGTTTTGGCGACAAAAAAACGTACCAAATGGACTATGCCAACCGAATTGAGGCTGTAAAAGAAGCCCTGATGGATGTGGAGGAGGGTGCCGACATTGTAATGGTAAAGCCAGGCCTCCCCTACCTGGACATTGTACGTGAAGTAAAAAATGCGGTAGACGTTCCCGTTAGTGTGTACAATATCAGCGGCGAATACGCCATGATAAAGGCAGCGGCTAGCATGGGCTGGATAGATGAAAATAAAGCGATCCTGGAAACACTCACTTCTTTCAAGCGGGCCGGTGCGGATTTAATCGCCACTTATTTTGCCAAAGATGCCTGTAAACTATTGGGTTAAAGGTTACACCTCTTAAGAGGTGTAACCTTTAACCATCACCCCTACTTATATGATCGAAAAAAGCAAACAATTATTTGAAAGGGCACAGCAATCAATCCCCGGCGGTGTTAATTCGCCGGTACGTGCCTTTAAAAGTGTAGGCGGCACACCCCTGTTTATAAAGAAAGCAGCAGGTGCTTACCTGTATGATGCAGATGGTAACCGCTATATTGACTACATCGCTTCCTGGGGACCGATGCTACTGGGCCATGCGCATCCTGCCATTGTTAAAGCCATACAGGAATATGCGGCTTATTCTACTTCGTACGGCGCCCCCACCGAACTGGAAGTGGAAATGGCAGAACTGATCATTAACATGGTGCCCAATGTAGACCTTATCCGTATGGTAAGCAGTGGTACCGAAGCCTGCATGAGCGCCCTGCGCCTGGCAAGAGGCTATACCGGCCGGAATAAATTCATCAAATTTGAAGGTTGTTACCACGGCCACGCCGATGCTTTTTTAGTTAAAGCCGGCAGTGGCATGGCCACGTTTGATATTCAAACCGTTCCCGGGGTAACCGGTGGCGTTAGTAACGATACCCTCACCTGCGCCTATAATAATTTAGCAGCAGTGCAGCAATTGGTGGAAGCACATAAAGGAGAAATTGCCGCCATTATTATTGAGCCGGTAGTAGGCAATATGGGCTGCATTTTACCGGCACCGGGCTTTTTGGAAGGGTTGCGAAAAATATGTGATGAAGAAGGTATCGTATTTGTTTTTGACGAGGTGATGACCGGCTTTCGCCTGGCAGCGGGTGGTGCACAAGCCAGGTTAAACATCAAGGCCGACCTGGTTACTTATGGAAAGGTAATTGGAGGCGGTTTACCTGTGGGCGCTTTTGGAGGAAAAAAAGAAATCATGCAGCACATTGCCCCATTGGGAAAAGTGTACCAGGCCGGCACCCTAAGCGGTAACCCGATTGCGATGATTGCCGGGTTTACTTTATTAAATGAGTTAAAAAATAAGCCCGCTATTTACGATGAGCTGGATGCTAAAACCGCTTACCTGGGTGCGGGCATTGAAAAAGTATTAAGTAGTAAAAACATACCTTTTCAAATCAACCGCTTCGGCAGCATGATTAGTGTACACTTTAGCGATCATGCCATTGTTGATTTCGATACGGCCTCCAGGGCCGACATCCCCTTGTTTGGCCGCTTATTTCATCATATGCTTAATAAGGGCATTTACCTGCCACCTTCTGCGTACGAAAGCTGGTTTTTAAACAATGCCTTATCCTATAACGACCTGGACAACACCATTGCTGCTTTTGATAGCTTTGATCAATGGGACGGTGTTGACAAGGGGTAACGGGATGCCAGCGTGAGGGATTGAAGCGTAGAGCCCGCATGCCGATTCATAGGCAGTGGACTTGCAGCGAAAAGCCCGGCCCCCGATTCCATCGGGGGGCACGCCCAATTAAAAAAAAATGGTTACACCAATACATCGTTAATGAGTTACCTGCCTACTACCCATTTGCCTGTAATTTGTTTGTGTAAATGGTATTGCATTGCCACCCCTGTACACTCACTGCAAAGATTACTGGTTTTCTAATCGCTATTTTTTATATTTATAGGGTAATACAATAATAGCATGACAAGAGAAGAAAAATTTATGCAGGAAGCCATTCAGCTTTCGCACCAGGGGATGATGAACAATGAGGGGGGGCCTTTTGGCTGTATTATTGTAAAAGGGGATACCATTGTGGGGCGCGGTAATAATAAGGTAAGTTCTACTAATGATCCTACGGCGCATGCGGAAGTAACTGCCATACGGGATGCCTGTAATAACCTCGGCCATTTTCAACTCAACGACTGTGAAATTTATACTTCCTGCGAACCCTGTCCCATGTGCCTGGGCGCTATTTACTGGGCGAGGCCAAAAGTAGTTTACTATGCCAATAACCGGGCAGATGCTGCGGCGATTGGTTTTGATGATTCGATGATTTATGACGAGATGACGGTAGCCATTGAACAACGAAAAATTCCCATTATTGCGATGGGCAGGGAAAATGCGTTGAAAGTGTTTGAAGCCTGGAAAAACAAAACGGATAAAACAGTTTATTAGCAGGAAGTAACCGTACCCGGTGCACGAAATCATCCTGGCGCGGGACTCCTGTCCTGTGCCTCCCAGTTACTAGTATTTAAAAATTTACGTGATTTCTTAACAGGTATTGCCTAATGAAAGGTGTAGCCGATTTATTTCACTCGATCATTTGAGGATATAGCCCAGTTTCGTTCCTGGTGCAAATCGAGTTGAGAGATGAGATTGAATCAATCTCCGTTTTTGTTAAAAATACGGGACACTGAAGTTGGGTAGTGCCATTGAACTTTACTAATTTGGAAGGATGCCGTTTCCCAATGTTGTCTTACTTTATCCATACCGTGGCATACACTCATGTAAAGGCAGTTCCATTCTATTCGCTTTAAAAGTTTGGCAGTACCGTTAAACTACTGATTTTCGCTACTTGTAAAACTGGTGCCGGGTATTTGAGGGTAAGAATGGCAGTATTGAACATAGCAAGAAAAACAGGTAAAGAAAAAGCCATCATCCCTCCCGGTTTTTTACCGCAATAATTTCAGCCGCGATACTAACTGCAATCTCCTCGGGCGTTTGGCTGTTAACGGCTATACCTATCGGCGCATGAATGGTTTTTAACAATTCAGGCGATAAGCCTTTTTCCATCATATCCGCAAACATTTTTTTTACTTTACTACTGCTTCCCAGCAGGCCCAGGTATTTAAACTCCCTGCCTAGTAAAGAGGCCAGGGCAACCGCATCCGTCCGGTACCCTTCCGTCATGATAACTACATACGCATGTTTTCCGGCCGGCACATGTGCCCCTACCTCCCCGTAACTTTTCAGCAAGGTTTTTTGATGTATAAATTTATTTTCCTCCAGGGTGGGCAATTGCTTCCGGTCATCCAATACATGGATATAGAAATCCATCCTGCTGATTAGTTGGGAAAGGGCAAGGGCACAATGCCCGCCACCAATAATAAAAAGCTGGTTGGTGAAACCCGTTTTTTCCCGGTAAAGAAAATCAACGGTAGCTTCCGGCTCACTATCTATAATTGAATCAAAGAACTGAATGCCCTTATTTGAGATTTCCAATGTACCATTTTGATAGTTTTCCATTGAATGAATAAGTGCTTCAATGGAGGCCATGTCCTCCTGCTTTACTACGTACAATAAATTGGTTTGCTCCCCCGAACAAATCATACCACTTTGATCGGCCGATGATTTTTTATCGTGTAATTGCCGGTGAATCAAAACAGGCTCACGCGATTGCATAAGGCAGGCTTTCGCCATTTCTACAAACTTGTGTTCCATGATTCCCCCGCCGATAGAACCGTCGGTTTCACCAGTAGCGGTTACTGCCATCATAAACCCAGTTCTACCTGGGCTACTCCCTATGCTGTTCACTACATACAATAACATTACTGGTACGCGTTGTTGTAGATGATGAAGGATAAACCGCCACGTGACCAAATTTTTCTGCATGCTTTAAAGATTGATTCTGCGTCTATAACTCCACTAACGGTAACAGGGTAGCGAAGCGGGTAAAGCCATTTTACTCAGGTGGCTGGCAGCAGTTGCAAACCGGGTATTTCCTGCTGGCGGATGGCCAAAGCAGCTGCTTCCTCCGGGTATAAATTCATCAATAATTTTTCGGGTGTCATGGGGGCATCAAATGCGGGCCGTGCGCCGGGTTTAAAGTGACGCAACGCGTTACGAATAGCAAAGTAGGTACCAATCCCATACATCAGGGGTGGCTCGCCCACCGCCTTGGAACGTAAGATGGCGGGATTATCCTGCGCTGTTTCCAGGAATTTTACTTCTATGATTTTAGGTACCGAATAGATATCCGGTACTTTGTAGGTTGACAAGGCATTCGA
>JBBQOJ010000249.1:0-5418 GCA_038330815.1 Chitinophagales bacterium
TGCAGTACCATATTGTCGCTGAAAATTGCGGGCAATTGGGTTTGTGAAAATGACTGCGTTGTTATTAAAAGGCTAAGTAAGGGTAATAAAATATATCGCAGCATTTATTTCCAATGTATTAATTGTAATGCCCAACCACACAGGATCATTGCTGCTTTTCCTGTCAGACCCTGGTGTTGGGCCTTAACAACGCTTGCAATCAGTAATAAAAACAGTAATTGTATAAAACTCTTTTCATTTTTTCCTGTTATCTTATGTTGTTAAAATCCAACCTTAATATAACTCCATCCTTGTTCCTGCTTTAATACAATTTCGCCAACACCCGTGGGCACAGTTCCTGCTTCGGGTATCAACGCATCCCTGGGAATATTTCTTTCCTTTAGCGTATTTTCACAACCAACAAATACAATTCCCATTGCTTTAAACGCTGCTATCTTTTTTTGTTGTGTAGTTTTTGCTGTCATCAGCATTTCAATACCGGGGCCATGGGATACTACTTCTATCTGTACACTGTCTCCCCAGCCGGCTTTCAGGTGTTTCAGGTTATTCATTAAGCCTTTCCATACTAGGGTATCATTACTACTTAATTGCATTATAATGTGGTGCTTTTCGATACTTTCTGTGTTGATTTTACTGCAACAACCTTCCTGTGCAGCAACGGTATTTTTTTTATGTTGGGCAAAAGCTCCAATAGTTGTTATTAAGATAATTGCTGTAAAAAGTATTTTTTTCATTTTTATTTTTTTGATTGTATAAAAAGAAGGGAATTATTATAACTATCTATCTTCATCGTCGTTTAGTTAAGGCGGGCGGACACAGCAACCCTGGCTGTTAGCCATGGACAATCTCCACCCACCACTTGGGTTTTTGCTAACTACCCGACTTTGTATTTATTTTGTTGAACAAGGGTATGTGGTACAATTGAGTGACACAACCCTGCCTGACTGCGTCAAGCAAACAAGGATGATGCCATGAAAAGCAGTCGCTGGTAACAAAAAAACGCAACCTGTTTTATCTTACCTAAATTGATAATCTACCCCGTGAACCTGTGTTAGCAATGTTTGCGGCGCATCTAAAATTTTTGCAGCCATGGGCGGTGTTGGCGTTACCGGTGAATTGGCGGCGAGGTATCCTTTTAGTACTGAGTGCAGTGTGTATGCTGTGTTCTTTGCCTCTGCCACCCCCTTTATGCGACAAAGCATATCGGCAGGGTCGCCTTCTCTTTCGCAGGCACAAATGCTATAAACTTTATTCATATCAAATGCAGCCCCTCCAATGGTTACGTCCTGCACCCGCATTCCTTTTTCACCAAAAGCATTAAAGCTTATTTCCATGCCTTTAAACTTAATTACCCAGCCACCAAAACGCTCCACTACATTGGCTGCAAATACATTATTCAATTCTTTTTCCAGCCACTCTTTCAATTGTTTGCCTGTTACCTTACCGGTTCTTACTGTACTGTCTACCGGCAGCATATCATACAAAAATCCTTCGGTGATGGGAATGTTGCCGGTATGGTCGGGAGTAGTACGTGGCGGGCAAAAACGAAAACCATTGCTCAGCACCACATCAATATCTTTTAGTTGCCAGTGCAGGGCATTTAATATCAACGTATCAATCGGATTCTCCACCACAAAATAACGATACAGCGGAATGGTGCTATAGCCCACTACATTGTAGATAGCATCAACAAATGTTGTTTCTTCATTTTTTATTAGTGCAGTAATTTCCGGGTCTGCTTTGTGATTGGAAGCAGTAATTTCCACCAGTTCATAGTCATCTTTTATTACTTTACCATTTTGTATAGTAAGATTTAATTTACCAACAAAGGAACCAAAAGCACCCGGCTCCACCACTTTAGTATATTTGCAAACAATGGGCTTTCTCACTCTTTCATGTGTATCGCCACCTAACATATAATCTACCCCGTCACATTCGGGAAGATTGGCGAGATGTATTTGTTGTGATAAACCGAGGTGTGCAACAATCATCACATAAATACATTGCTCCTGGTTGCGAAGCACATCAACATAATGCGCCAGGTTTTCTTCGGGCTTTGTATAAATAATGCCTTTGCTGTAAAGTGGTGATTGACGAAGAGGAACCAACGGATCAGTATAGCCAATGAAACCAATTTTAACTCCTTTCACATTCCAGATATGATAGGGCTGAAAAATGAGTTCGCCTTTTTTACCCTCACCCAAATCGTGATACATATTAGCGCAAACCTTTGGTGCATGTAATGCACCCAATAAAGTTTGCATGGCTTTTTTATAAAACACTACTTCCCAGTTGCCCGGCAGGTAAAGGTTGTAGCCCAGTTCATTTAAAATTGGCACCATTGCTTTGCCCGTTGTTTTCACACTCAATTCGCTGCCCTGGAACATATCACCGGTATCAATTAAAAAGGTAAATGGATTTTTTTTCCTTTCTTTTTTAAAGTAAGTAGCCAGGTGTGCATAGCCGCCTGTTTGCCTAAATACAGCCTTGCTATTTTCCCAAAACAATTCATCATGCGGATGCACCTGGCAATGTACATCGGTGGTTTGCAATACAGCAATAGTGAATGGTTGATCATCCACTTCCATGGCATCCTTACCTTTTACTTCTTCGGCCACGGCCAATAAAGGAGTTGCGGTTATTAAAGCAGCGCCTGCACTCATTGTACTTAGTTGTTTTAAAAAATTCCTCCTGTTGTTTTCCATGTTGTAAGCTTTCATCAATTGATTATATAAAATATTTTGTACCCGGCATTTGAATTACTATTTAGCTTTTGTTGCGTCGCACTCTTGTACTTTCAGATCATAATTGAGCAACGTACACTATCATTCACCTGCTGGCTTTTTACAACCGCTTTTCTTTTGCATTTTTTTCAGCTTGTTCTCTTTTCGTTTGTTCCCAGGCTATCGGTTTAAAGGGGCCATACTTATGTTGCTTCTCTGTAAAATTATCGGCATAAGGCCCAAAGGGGTGGTCAACCGGTTTCTTACTTTTATCAGGCCAATCGTTAGGTACATTAATATGTGGCCTTGGATGTGAGTTGACGTATGCTGCCACATCCCATGCTTCTTCATCAGTTAATTTCGGCTCGTTAAAAGTGATACCCTGCGGCATATTATACTTTACATACTTTGCAAAATTGCTGATGCGATAAAGGCCTGCGCCATCGTTGTAGCTGTGCTGCCCCCATAAAGCAGGGAATGTATATTCTGTTTTATCTGCATTAAAAACACCCTCTCCATTTGCCTGGTGACAACTTTGGCATTTAGCAGTATAAACTACCTGCCCCTTTTCCGGGTCAACGGCACGGTCTAAAAAGGCCAGGTCTTTAAAGCCAGATCCTGCTGCTTTTTTTCCTTTCGCTACATTAGTACCCAGGAAATTGATGTAAGCAACTATGCCCTGCATTTCTTTACCTGCTATATCAATTGCCCTACCATTCAAACTTCTTTCAAAGCAATCATTTACTCTTTTGTAAACATTTTCAACAGCACCACTTCTTGCCCTGAATTTAGGAAACAGTGAAGCAACAGAACCGTAGTTATTTCCAAACACCGCAGTGCCCGCCTGCAAATGACAGTTCTGACAATTTAACCCATTGCTTATTTTTAAAACAGAACCATTGGGCCCAAGGTATTTTGCTGTATGTGCAATCAGTTCTTTGCCGTATTCCACCTGTTCTTTTAGCTTAACATCGGTTACAGACGAAATAACAGGAGCCATCCAATATGCCACGACCTCCTTTTGTACTTCTTCTGCTATCGCAGTAGTGCCAGGTATATTTTCTTTAGGCTTACCCGGTTGATTGCTATATTCAACAATAAATGGCATAGCAATCAATGCAATTACCAACACTACAATAACAAGTATCAGCTTGTTAATGACAGAAAGGAGCCCCTGGGGTACCTTATCGTCTTCGTTTTCCGTTGGCATAGCTAATCGCTTGTTTATAAATATTAATGTGGTAGTTTTTCTTTTAAGTATCCGTATAAAAATGTTCCAACAATTGCAAAGAGAAATACGATAGCCATTGCAAAAAAACCATAGCCAATGTTTACTACCATAGGGCCTGGACAGGCGCCGCTTAATGCCCAACCAAGACCAAAGATGGTGCCGCCAAGAAGGTAACGTACCACTGATTTTTCTTTGGGATGAAATAGAATCGGGTTGCCGTGAAAGTCCCGTATTTTAAATTTCTTGATGAGGGCAACGCCGATAACACCAAGGGTAACAGCTGTACCAATAATACCGTACATGTGAAATGCCTGGAAACGGAACATCTCCTGTATCCTGAACCAGGAAATGGCTTCTGACTTGGCCATAACAATACCGAAAACAACACCGAGTAAAAGGAATTTAATCAGTTTCATGTGTTAAAAAATTAAAGGAAGTATTAAAAATGTCATGATTAAACCACCGGCGAAAAAGCCTACTACAGCAATCAATGACGGTACTTGTAAATCTGCTAAGCCGCTGATGGCATGGCCAGATGTACAACCACCTGCATACCGGCTTCCAAAACCAACGAATAGCCCACCAATTGCAAGAACCAAAAATCCTTTTACAGATAACACAGCATCCCAACTAAATAATTCTGCAGGTTGCAATGAGGTAGGTGAAGCTATGCCTAGTTTGCTTAAATCATTGATAGTGGCCTGCGAAATTTGAACAGCAGGGTTAGCAGGTGAAAGGAATTGATAAGCAATAACACCACCAATCATAGCACCGAGCAAAAAAACTAAATTCCAGGATTGTGCCTTCCAGTTAAAATCAAAAAACTTTGCTTTTTTACCTAAGCCAACGGCGCCGCATATTGTTCTTAAATTGGCAGAAAAACCAAAGGATTGTCCAAAATATAAAAGGAAAAACATGATGGCCGCTATCAAAGTACCCGAAAACCACCAGCTCCAGGCTTGGGTTATAAATTCTCTCATTCTTTTGTTATTAATTGCTTAGGTGAAATGAAATAATGGGTTTAAACAAATGGTTAATTAATTTTTCTGTGGCACTGTGATGAAAAACACCGCCCTTGCCATGTGTGCCGATGCACACAATATCCATATTTACCATTTGATTAAAATGAATTACACCAGCCTCAATATATTTATCGTTGATTAAATGACATTCATAATGGGTGATATTATTCAGCGCTGCAAATTTTTTCATACCAGCTTCCACTGTGGGTTTATGGGCTACTATATCGCCGGATATAATTTGAAGCAAATGTATTTTTGGGTTAAATGCTTTAATGAGTTTGTGCAGCAGTTGCAAATCTTCCAGCGCAGGTTTACTGAAATTATGTACCATCAGCAGGTGGTCAATCTGCAAATCGGAGCGATCGCACATTAAGGATAACAGCGGTACTTTAGACCTGCGGGCAATCATTTGTGTTTCGCTGCCGGAGAGTTTTTCTTTTAT
>JBBQOJ010000250.1:0-5400 GCA_038330815.1 Chitinophagales bacterium
GGCAAGTAACATCAGTGAGTATATTGATTTTAATCTTTCCTATAATGCCAATATCAACAATGCAAAAACAATTTCATTAAATACTACAAATAACAAATACATCAACCAGTCTGCCGGAATACAGGTAAACCTATTGAGTAAAATTGGCTGGTTTATTCAAAATGATGTTGCCAACCAAACCTTTAGTGGTTTAACCGATGGTTTCAACCAAAGCTACTGGTTATGGAATGCAGCAGTGGGAAAAAAATTCCTGAAAAAGAAGGAAGCGGAACTTAAATTATCAGTGTTTGATTTGTTAAAGCAAAATCAAAGCATCGTAAGAACAGTTACCGGGGCTTATATCGAAGACGCACAAAGCCAAGTGTTACAACAGTATTTTATGCTTACATTTAGTTACAGTTTAAAAAACTTTGGTGTTGCAGCAGGCCGATCGGGCGGTGGAGAAAACCAGGGTAGGCCTGAAGGTATGATGAGGCCGGGTGGTATGCGACCTTCTTTTTAACTACATTTAGATTGGATTTTATAAAAAGCATGCGGTGAACCAATCTGAGGATGCGTTAATTAGACAACTTAAACAGGGAGATCAATCCGGATTTACCACTGTAATGGAAATGTACCAGGATTTGGTGTACAATACCGCCCTTGGTATTGTGCAAAATGCTACCGACGCTGATGATATCACCCAGGAGGTATTTGTTCAGGTTTACCTTTCCATTAGCAATTTTAAAGGAGAATCTAAATTATCTACCTGGCTGTACCGCATCACAATTTCGAAATCGCTCGATCATGAGAAGAGAAAAAAAAGGAAAAAAAGGTTTGCTTTTGTACAAGGATTGTTTGGCAATAATGAAGAGGAGCAACACCCGGTAGAATTCGATCATCCGGGAATACAATTGGAAAAGAAAGAAAAAGCAGGCCAACTGATGAACGCCATGAAACAGTTGCCCGAAAAACAACGCATTGCTTTTACCCTACATAAAATAGAAGGGCAAAGTCACCACGAAATTGCAGCTATCATGAATACAACTTTATATGCAGTGGAATCATTGATGGGAAGAGCAAAAACAAATTTGAAAAAGATATTGCATAATTACTACCAGGAAAAATTCTCCGACACATAAATAAGCGGGTATGAAAAAAGAGGAAGAAATACAACAAATGATCAACGAGGCGATGAACAGCCTCAACAATATACAGCGGGCTTCACCGGCGCCCTACCTGCAAACCAGGGTGTTGCAGCGCCTCAATAAAACAAGGGAAACCTTATGGGAAAAAGCGGTATGGTTTATTGGCCGTCCAGCCATTGCAGTACCCGCCATGTTGCTATTAATTGTCGTGAATGTAGTGGCGGTGTTAGTCAACGATGGTGCAGCTATTTCCGCTGTTACTGAACATAATATAACCGGCAGCAATGATGAATTTTCATTTTCTGTAGCCACCATTTATGATATCGAAAACCAAGAACCATAATGATAAATGATCAAAACAGGGGTAAAGTGTTGCTGGTGGTAATTGGAATACTATTAATTACCAATATTGGGATGCTGGTCTTTTTCCTGCCTGGCGAGCACAATTCGAAATCATCCCCTTCCAGGATGGATCGGAAAGCTTACATATCCAATATGTTGAAAAACGACATTGGCTTTACACCAGAGCAATTGGTGAAGTATGATACCCTGAGCAAACGTCACCGTGAAAAAATGAACCTCATTTTTGACACTGCCCGTACCAAGAAAAACGAACAGTTTAAAGAATTGGTAGCGGGAGATTTTAGCGACTCAGTAATATACCGGTTAGCTGCTGCCTCCGCCGCTTCGCAGGAACGCATGGAGATCAGTATGTTTAACCATATTCGTAATATACGACGGCTTTGCAATACCGAACAGTTAGCCAAATTCGACACTTCTTTTGGAAAGGTTTTTAACAGAAGAGGAGGCGATAGCCGAAGAAAAAGTAACAAATAAGTGGGCGGGTACCGCCGGATTGTTTAAATACTGTCGTCCAATAAGAAAAATATCATAAACGACTAAAAAAAATAAAATGAAAAAACAGTTTGTATTAATGATTGTTGCTGCCCTTTTTAGTATTACCATGGTGAGCGCCCAGGGTGGAGGCGGCCAACGTCAAACACCAGAGGAAAGAACAAAGGCTACCATGGAAAAACTTGCCGTACTAAACCTGGATGCGGATGCAAAGGCTAAAACGGAAACAGTTATTGCAGAATTTAACACCTCCCAGCAAAAGGCCATGGAAGAAATGCGGGCTAGCGGAAGTATGGACAGGGATGCAATGATGGCCAAACGCAAAGAAATGGCCGATGCAAGGGATGCTAAACTAAAAGCGATTTTTACCGCCGACCAAATGAAGAAATGGATAGATGAAATTGAACCGTCCATGAGGCCACAAAGACAACGGAATAATCAATAGTAGTTTATAAAATGTTAGGTTTTGGTAAAGTTTGCCCCGCTTTTGGCGGGGCTTCTTTTTTTAAACATCGCCCGCCAGGCATACCATACCCGGGGACGATGTTTGTTATTTCGGGGATGGATTTTTATGGCAGGCCTACACAAATCCCTTATACCGAAGAAAGCCCACACTGCCCAATACGGTTACGCCAAACACCATCATTCCAATAAACGGCTGACCTGCTCCGGGTATTTCTTTTTTAGATAAATTAGTTAGTTCCATATAGGGAGTCATTTCATCTCCTGTTGGCTGTGAAGATACCAGCGTTTCGTCCTGCCAGTTATTCAAATTCCTGCCGGTTAATTTATATAACTCCTTTAGTTCCTGTTTCCGCCTCTTGTACAAAGTGCTTAAATAGTTGTTGCCTGTTGTACAACTTAAGTCACCGGTTGCCGGGTGAGTGATAATATACCTTGCCTGGAAATTAGTGGTGTTGGGAGTAAGCTGGAACATAAGGTCTTGGGGGAAATTTTCGCGGTTGTAGCGGAAATGCAACCGGGTAAAAAACACGTTGTTACTAATCTTGTAATTGTCTATGTTGTCCACTGAAGTATAATCCTCCCAATCCCGTTGCAGCCACCAAACGCCTGCCTCTAACAAATCTTTCTGGTCGGGCGGATTACCCACACAGGGGTCACATTTTTGAAAGTTTGCAGGACTAACATCCCAGGCATATTCCACAAATCCAATCCGCTTGTTTTCTTTTTCCCATTGATGTTTAAAAAGATGACTATAAAACGCACCAAAGTTTTTCTTTACGAATAAAGGCACTTTGTTACCTGTTGCAATTTCTACGTTACGGTAATTGGTACATTCAATTCTGCCCTTGCGTGTGAAAGCATATACAATCATGTCCTGGTCGCCCGTTGCATTGGCCATTCCCAATCTTATAGGTAACATAAACCTGGGTGAATTAAAGCTGATCTGCAGCGGCCGTAAAAAATTACCGGGCAGTTTTTTCTTTTCTTTTTCATTTACTTTAACCACAAAGAATTTTAGGTTACTTTTTATATAGGGGACCAATACCGTTTCTGCACCGGCAGGAATTTTATACCCATTCATGGTAAGCCATTCCCTCAAGCCGCTGCTTTCATTGGCACTTAATATAAGTATATCATATTCCCCTACCTGGTAGGAAGCTTCCACCACCACTCCCAGGTTTTTTTTAGCGGTACTGCTTATGCCCGATGCCATCCTGTTGGGAGCCGGTGCCGATTTCATTTCCCTATCCATCAACGAATAATCGTTGCAGGGGTTTTCATCATAGTACTCCACCAGCCGCGGTGCGCTATAATCGTTTAGCCGTTGAAACAGGGAGGGGTCAATCACGCGAATGTCTTTTTTCTTTAACACAACGGGTACAGGTACTACCATCGCAAAGTCTTTGGTGGCTCCCTGGAAATCGTTGTACATCGTGATAACATTTCGGTTACCATCCCGCACCAGTATTACCTGGCTGGTATTATTTTTTATTGTGCCATCTGCTTTGCTTACATAAAAACCACAGAAGGAATAAAGGAGCGGAGATAGCAGCAGGATTGTACCGGAGAGAAGGAGGTGCTTTTTCATTATATACATTTTTAATGATGATGATTACTATTAATTGCCCCGACAGCTGTTTTAACAGGCAAAGCCGGAAGGGGCATATCCCTGCAGGGTGATGATGTTGCTGCCACCACTGGAAGGTTTAATACAATACAAAGGAAATAATCTACGTGTCATCTGCCCGTCACCAATGGGCTTGCATTCGGGGGCAGTTGCCAGGTAAATGTTTTGCCATTAAATAACCTGTCCAGGAGGGGCACCAGCGGTTGGGTAGCTACCAGCACCCAAACGGGTGCACCCGGAATAAAATAAAAAGTGCTCAAATAAAAAGTGATTCCGGCAACGGCCATGGCCCAGCAAACCCTTGCCCATGGATGATTGGGGGTGGTTTTTGGATCTGTGATCATAAAAAAGGAAAACAACAACAAACTGCCGGTGGTAATAGATTGCACGAAAAAGTCTATTGGCCAGCCAAGGAAGATTACCTGCCGTCCAAACTGTAAGCATGCATAAACGGATAAAAATGCAATACTTAAATCAAGTTGTTGCACCCGGGTAACAACAATATACCCCAGGCAAATAACACCGAAAAACAAGACGGTATCGTTACCCCATTGGCCGGTATCAATCCATACGGTATCCGTACATAACATGCCTGTCACGATGCCGAAGGCAGAAGGATTAAAAATGTGTTTGTTACCCCTTCGAAGAACAAATTTGGAAGCGATCGCAATGACCGTAATTGATGAAGCAATGAACAGGTCGTTGGTCTTTAACAGCAGCGATAATCCAAAAGCCGTAATCAATGCAGACGGCAAACCGGCAATACCATACCCTACGCATTCCTGGCTGCCGGCTTTTTTCCGGTGAACCAATAATTCACATAACCATTGTGTTGCTACACAACCAACAAAATAGGTTGCATATAACATCCACTCCGCATGCCAGTGAAGGAAGATCAGGCCATAAGCTAAAAAGCTACCCTGGAATAATAACTGGAAATACCGGGCATCTTTAAAAAAATGAATTGCCATAACGCGGTTTTGATATTAGATGCAGGCCACTTTATTTTTACACAAATAATAGAAATATATTTATTTAAAACGTTACTGAAGGCGGGTACTAAATAAAGGAAAGTGCTGCAACAGCAGGTTTTTGCTTAACAGTTGAAATGAAAAAAACACTTAATATGTTGGCGATGCAAATAATAAAAAATTACCACCCATGCCCGGGAGCAAGATTAACCGCCCATCCAATTTTTAAAGGCAGCCACGTTTTCCTGGCTGATAACAATGTCTTCACTTGCAGGCGGTTCCAGTAATAGTTGCAATTTGCTTTTGGTAAAGGCCTTAATTTTTTTTATGGCAGTTATGTTAACCAGGTACTTTC
>JBBQOJ010000251.1:0-5381 GCA_038330815.1 Chitinophagales bacterium
CCCCCGCAGGACATTATCACCAGTGACAACGTCTCTATCAAGGTAAATGCCGTGGTCTATTTCCGGGTAGTAGAACCACAAAAGGCGGTAGTACAGGTAGAAAATTTTTTACTGGCCACTTCGCAGATTTCGCAAACTACGTTGCGTAGTGTACTGGGACAGTCGGAACTGGATGATTTATTATCGCAACGTGATGTTATCAATCAAAAATTACAACAGATTATTGATTCGCAAACAGAACCCTGGGGAATAAAAGTTTCGAATGTGGAGGTGAAACAAATTGACCTGCCACAGGAAATGCAGCGTGCCATGGCCAAACAGGCAGAAGCAGAAAGGGAAAGAAGAAGCAAGGTGATTTCGGCGGAAGGTGAATTCCAGGCTTCGCAACGGCTGGCAGATGCCGCCAAGATACTGTCCGCAGAACCAAGTGCCCTTACCCTGCGCTACCTGCAAACACTGCGGGAAATTGCTACCGAAAATAATTCTACCACCATCTTCCCGGTACCCATCGATTTGCTGAAACCCTTTTTAAATAGTGGCGGTAAAAAAGTGAACATCGCCGATGTATTGGGGGATAGTAACCAGGTTGACTAAATGCCCATGGTATAGGTAAGGCGATTAACATTCCATCCTTGATGGCAACGGGGAGGCTTTTTAAATTAAGCTTTCAATGTGGCAACGTTGACTAATTTACCGAACCCCTGGTTTGGTATAACCCTTGCCACACCTGGTTCGCAGCACCCCTATATGCTGCGGATGAGGCCATCGGTGTTGAGCAATTTTGTTAATCAATAAGATTGTACACAGCAAACGATTGCAGTAGTTTTTTTAGATGCCCACCCGAATTCTCTTTTTAAAAACCTTAATTTTATCCTACTATTTTATTCATTGCGCTATGCATGCCATGATTGACCCTGGTTATTTAATATTTATTTTAATGTAAATATTAATTGATCAATACTCAAAAAAACAAATTTCATGACAGCAGAACACCAGCGTTTAGCGGTAAATTATAAAAAGCCGATTCCATTGGAGCAGTGGGGCCCTTATCTTAGCGAAAGGCAATGGGGTACCGTGCGGGAAGATTATGGCCATTTTGGCGATGCCTGGGGATACCTTCCTTTTGACCAGTCGCACTTTAGAACCTACCGGTGGGGCGAAGACGGCATCGCCGGCATTTCAGATTATTTTCAAAACCTTTGCTTCGCTGTTGCCTTGTGGAATGGAAAGGATAAAATCCTAAAGGAACGCTTGTTTGGTCTTGGTAATTATGAAGGCAACCATGGTGAGGATGTTAAGGAATTGTATTATTACCAGGATAATATTCCTACCCATTATTATATGGAATATTTGTATAAATATCCCCAGCAGGAGTTCCCTTATGATGACCTGAAAAACGTAAACAGTAACCGCTCTATGCTGGAACCGGAATACGAATTGCTGGATACCGGTATTTTTGATAATGATGAATACTTTGATGTAAACATTACCTATGCCAAACAGAACCCGCAGGATATTTATATAAAAATTGCCATCACCAATCGCCATACAAAGGCGGCCGATATAACGGTATTGCCTACCCTCTGGTTTTACAACCGCTGGGCATTTACCCCCGATGAACCAAAACCTTCCATCAGCTATCTCAATAAAACATCTGTGAAGGTGAAGCATCGCCGGCTAGGTGATTATTATTTTTATTTTCAGCATCCGGATGATACCTTGTATACCGACAACGAAACCAACCTGCATAAAGCCACCGGTGCCATGAATGATACGCCATTTGTAAAAGATGCGTTTCATGATGCTATTATTGAAGGCACTCATCGTAAAAAGCTTCGGCAAAGAAAGGAGGGTACCAAATTTTCGCCTGTGTATGAATTAAATATTGAGGGGGGTGAAACAAAGGTCATTTATTGCCGCCTTACCAGCCGGGCCGATGATAAACCATTTACTACTGGTTTCGAAAAGATTTTCCAGGTACGAAAGCAGGAGGCGGATGATTTTTATAAAACCATCCTGCCGGAAAACATCTCCGACGATCTTAAAAATATACAACGTAAGGCCCTGGCAGGGATGTTGTGGAGCAAGCAATACTATCACTACGATGTGGAGCGTTGGTTAAATACAAGCGACGGAATTACGCCGGTTAATGATGGTAAATTATACGGCCGCAACAACGACTGGACCCACCTGAAAAACCAGGATATCATTGCGATGCCGGATAAATGGGAGTATCCCTGGTACGCAGCCTGGGACCTTGCCTTTCATTGCATCTCGCTGGTAATGGTGGACCCTATGTACGCCAAACACCAGTTGCTGCTGGTAATGCGGGAGTGGTACATGAAACCGGATGGACAATTGCCGGCTTATGAATGGAATTTCAGCGATGTCAATCCACCGGTGCAGGCTTGGGCGGCCATGGAAGTTTACCATATTGAAATGGAAACCAGCGGTACAGGCGACATCACTTTTCTAAAAAAAGTATTCCAGAAACTGCTGATCAATTTTACCTGGTGGATCAACCGGAAAGACAGGAATGGTAATAATATTTTTGAAGGCGGCTTTCTCGGGCTGGATAATATTGGCGTTTTCAATCGTAGCCATAGTCCTTCGGGGGAGATGCAACTGGAGCAGGCAGATGGGACCAGCTGGATGGGGATGTACGCCCTCAATATGATGGACATGGCGTTGGAAATAGCCAAACATGATATAGCCTTTGAAGATTCTGCCACTAAATTTTTTGAACACTTTGTACTAATCGCGGAGGCGCTCAATAGTCACAGCCTTTGGAATGAAGAAGACAAATTTTATTATGATGTATTGCGGATAAATAATGATGCGCCATTGCCCCTGCGCATACAAAGTATTGTTGGACTAACCAGTTTATTTGCTGTAAGCACCATGGGCAGGGAAGTGTTTAGCCGCTTACCCGATTTTAAAAAACGGATCGATTGGTTTGAAAATTACCGGGCAAAAAATAACCGGTACTGGCCCAATGAAGAACATGGCGATAGCGATGAAATTTTAATTTCACTCGTAAAAAAAGACAGGTTGATTTACCTGTTGCACAGGATGCTGAATGAAGCGGAGTTTTTATCGGGCGGCGGTATCCGGGCATTATCGAAACACCACGAACAACATCCTTACTCTGTTACCATTGAAGGCAACACCTATGAAATTCAATACGATCCCGGCGATTCAACCAGCAATCTTTTTGGGGGCAACAGTAACTGGCGCGGCCCGGTTTGGATGCCTATCAATTACCTGATTATTCGCTCCATCCGTAAGTATGGCGAATTTTATGGCGACAACCTGAAGGTGGAATGTCCCGTAGGTTCCGGGGTTTATATGAACCTGGTGGAAGTGTCGAAAGTATTGACCGAAAGGGTAGTCAGTTTGCTGGCCATTGACGACAAAGGAGAACGCAAATTAAACGGCATCCATAACTGGTTTTATAAAAAACCGGGCAACGAAAAACTGGTACTGTTTTTTGAATATTTCCATGGCGATACGGGTAGTGGATTAGGCGCCAGTCATCAAACCGGTTGGACGTCCCTGGTGGCCGACCTCATCGGCGGCAGCCGTGTAAAAAAGGAGGAATTTAAGGAAGGTAGCGGGCACGAAATATTTTTCGAAGATGAAGAAGAACAGGAAGAGAAAATATAATTTCACACTCCCTGCTGCCTTTTAATATCCTTTTGCCCGGTCGTATTGCACCGGCCAGGTGATATCGGCCCCCAATTCTTTTGCCGCATGTAAGGGGAAATAAGGGTCCCGCAGCAGTTGACGGGCAAGGAAAATAAGGTCGGCTTGCCCCGCTTGTAAAATATCTTCTGCGTCCCGGGCCGTTGTGATCAGTCCAACCGCACCCGTAGGTATGCCGGTTGCTTGTTTTATTTTTTCGGCAAAAGGAACCTGGTACATCGGCAACACCGGAATTTTTTGATCCGGGGAATTACCTCCCGAAGAACAGTCAATTAAATCAGCACCGGCAGTTGTTAACAGCATTGCCAGTTGTACCGCATCTGCTTCGGTAAAACCGCCCGGTACCCAATCGGTTACGGATAAACGCACAAACAGTGGAAGGTCGGTTCCTATGCAGCTTCTGATGGCTTGAGTAATTTCAGTCAATAGCCTCGCCCTGTTGGCAAACGATCCTCCATAATCATCTGTACGTTTATTGCTTAGCGGAGATAGAAATTCATTGAGCAAATAGCCATGGGCGGCATGTATTTCAATTACCTTGAAACCGGCACGCACCGCCCTTTCAGCAGCGTTAATAAAATCCTGTTGTAGTTGTTGAATTGCTTCCAGGGTCATTGCCTGGGGTACGGGCCCTCCTTCCTTAAAGGCAATGGCGCTAGGTGCAATCGTTTGCCAGGCGCCTTCCTCCGTGGTTAGCGGCTTACCGCCCTCCCAGGGTACATGGTGACTGGCTTTTCGTCCCGCATGTGCCAACTGGATGCCGGGAATGGCCTGTTGTTGTTCAATAAATGCGTTGATGCGTTGCAGGTAGTCGATATGTTCGTCTTTCCAAATACCCAGGTCGCCGAGTGTTATCCTGCCTGCGGGCGTTACTGCAGCAGCTTCTGTGAAAACCAGTCCTGCACCGCCAACGGCACGGCTACCCAGGTGAACCAGGTGCCAGTCATTGGCAAAGCCATCATTGCTTGAATATTCACACATGGGCGAAACTACGATCCTGTTTTTAAACGCAATGTCCTTTATCCTTAACGGTGAAAAAAGTAAAGCCATCCTGCAATTTAGGTTACACCTTTTAAAAGGTGTAACCTTGTACCATGCTAAATATCCCCATTGAAGAAATAAACACCTGGGACCGCTTTTACCGGGCAAACTTTATTAACAGCCTGCAGGGGTTTAAACCGGTGAGTTTAATTGGTACCGTGGATGCGCAAGGTCGGCCCAACCTGGCCGTTTTTAGCAATATTGTACACATCGGTGCAAATCCTGCTTTAATTGGCTTTATCAACCGGCCGGTGGAAGCAGCGCCCCATACCCTTGGTAATATTAAAGCTACCCTCCAGTACACCATCAATCATATCCTGCCTTCCTTTGTACCTGCTGCACACCAGTCAAGTGCAAAGTTCGACAAAGGGATCAATGAATTTGAGCAGGTGGGCCTAACCGCTACCTGGAAGGAGGGAAGCAAGGCACCCTATGTGGCAGAAAGCAGGGTACAATATGGTTTACAACTGGTGGAAGTAGTGCCCATCACCCATAACAACACTTTTTTGGTAATCGGTACGGTTACACAGGTTTTCCTGGAGGAAGGATTGCTGAGGCAGGATGGCTTTATTGACCTGGATAAAGCGCAAAGTGTTGCGTCCCTGGGTATAGATGGCTACTTTTTTGAAGGAAAG
>JBBQOJ010000252.1:0-5346 GCA_038330815.1 Chitinophagales bacterium
TAATGATGGCGTTGGACCCATCAATTCTTTTTCTATAAGCATCCCCCAGGGTTACAAAGATCGCAGGATTTTTTTTATCCCGCTGTGCGGCTTGTTGCAACAGTTCCATTGCCCATAACGAATCACCTTTATTGCTGTTAAGGTTTGCCCTGGCCGCTGCATGTAGCGCCGTAGCGTTTTTATTTTTGGATGCCGACAATACTGCCTCCATGGCAGTACGCGCCGCTTCGGTTTGTCCTTTTTCCAACAGCAGCTGTGCCTGGGCGAGGGGCAACAATGGATTCTTTTTTGCCCCGTAGCCGTTTTTAATATACAATTTCATACCCGCTTCCACAATGGCTTCTGCAGAATCCGTTTTTCCTTGTTCAAGGTATACCTGGCTTAACCAGTAAAAAGCTTCGGGAGCAGCGTTTTCTTTGCTAACCAGTGAAGTGAGGATATTTTTTGCGGCATCCATTCTTTCATAATAAAGATGTTTGGTGGCATCTTCCAGGGTTTGGGCGCGGCTTACAAAAGCAACAGCAAGTAAGCTGGCGGAAAGGAGAAATACTTTTTTCATATTGATGGTCCTTTTTTTATAGATGATTTAATTACACATGATTGATGGTTAATACCGGCGGCCCGTTTTGCCTGCTCAAGAAATGGATGGGCCAGTAACTGAAATGAGTTGTTGTCTCTATTTGATAACCGGGGTTAACAATAAGCAAATCAACGGGCTGCCGTTTTATAAAATCCCTCAGCGCAGCCGGAATCAGTGAATGGCGTGCTTTTTCCATGGATACTTTTACCGGGCAATGATCCTGTACCAGTTTAAAGGCTTTCTGCAGGTAATGCTGCACTGTTACGGCATTTTTTGCGCTGCCGATACCGAGTAATTTGATGGAAGCATCAAAATTGGTAGCGATATAAATGCCATACACTAACTTGCGCACCGGCAAAAAATCGGTAACGGGTATCACAATCGAGCAGAGGCCCGATAGCTGGTTTCCTGCCGGCACAGTAATTACCGGAACATTGGTACGCCTGGTTATTTGGCTGGCATTCACCCTCAAATCACCCGTCCACGAAAACCGCGGCCGCTGTCCCATTAGTACCAGGTCGTATCGTTCTTTTTTTATCAACTCTACCAGGTTTTCCTCCCAGTCACCGGTGCGCATACTGTAACTTACTGTAACACCATCATCCGTTGCGCCAAGGAGGTAGTCGCAAATTTGGGCGAGCCCGTTCTTTGCCCGCCACCTTTTACTGGTAAAATGAGGAACTACCCCACGCAATCCACCGGCGATGGATACATCTGTAAAAGATCCGGAGGTACTGGTATGAAAAAGGTGGATACTACAAGTATATTTATTAGCAATTGCGCAGGCACTTTCAATAACGGCACCCCTTTTTTCGGGATTCCTCACCGGTACCAGAATTTTATTAAATAGTTTTTGCATAATAAATGTTTGAACAACAATATTATCGCCGGTGTATAAAAAATGGATTAAGACCTTATTAAAATCCGATTAAAATGTTGGAATTTATATATAGCCATTTAATGGTGGTTGGTTAGTGAAATCTCAAGTGGCGGTTGTGCACACCGGTACGGCTAACGAACAGGGGTGTTGTCCCCAACCAACCTTAACTAAACGGCTTTGTATAATAATTAATAAAGCTTTGTATAACGGTTATTCCCGGCGGGCATGGTCGTAGCCTAACCTGGTTGGATTATCACTGCTTTTTAATCTCTCTTTAATCTGTCCTTAATGCCTGGTGCATACATTTGCGGTTATTATAAATTTGAATAGATGGCGCTATGGAAGAAATCTTACAATTTAGTTTTTTGGGAAATACCCTGTTCGCCTATTGTATTGCAATAGGGGGTATATTGGTTACCTGGATTGTGGTACGCTTAATCCGTAAACAGGTAATTAATTTCCTGAAAAAGCTAACGGCCAGGAGTAGTACCAATCTCGACGACCTTGTGATTGAAATTGCCGAGCGGTTTGTAATACCCTATGTTTACCTGCTGGTTAACTACCATATACTTACACAGCTGCAGTTATTGCCTGTAGTGGAACGCATTGCTGCTGCAGCCTTCTATGTGATATCTACCTATTTCCTGGTAAGGTTGATTAATTTCGTGATTCATAGTGTGGTGGTAGGCTACATGGAACGCAAGAACGAACCCCCGGAAAGGATAAAACAGGTTACAGGTATGCTGTTGGTAGTAAAAGCGGTTACCTGGGGCATGGGGCTGGTAATGCTGGCGGATAACCTTGGATATGATGTTACCACCATCATTGCCGGGTTGGGTGTAGGCGGTATCGCCATTGCCCTGGCTGCACAAAATATTTTGGGCGACCTGTTTAGTTACTTTGTGATATTTTTTGATAAGCCTTTCGAAATTGGTGACTTTATAATTGTGGATGGCAATTTTGGGGTGGTGGAAAAAATTGGGATTAAAACATCGCATGTGCGCAGTCCGGATGGGCAACAACTGGTGATGCCCAATGCGGAGATGGTAAAATCGGTCATTCACAATTACAAGCGGTTGCAACGCCGAAGGGTTATTTTCAGTATTGGCGTAGTGTACCAAACTTCGCCTGCCAAACTTAGGCAGGTACGCGATATAATTCAGCAAATTGTAACACCCTACGAAGAAGTTACCTTCGACCGCACCCATTTAAAATCATTTGGCGATTTTAGTGTCAACTTTGAAATTGTTTACTACATCGAGTCGGCGGATTATGCCATTTTTATGGAAATGCATCACAATATTTCCCTGGAGATTTTTGAACAGTTTGAAAAGCATGGTATTGAATTTGCCTTTCCAACGCAAACCCTTTATGTTAATCAACAGGGTGGGGATGCTGCCACCAATGGTGAAAAGCAGTATAATAATCACCAACTTACGACGGCTGGCTAGTAACGGCGTTTATTCCTTTTCGTTAGCGAGGATTAATAGGGCGGGGTTTGGATAATTTTTTTAATTTTCAATTTTCAATGGCATGTTTTTACTGGCCACAGATTTGGATGGTACTTTTCTTGCAGGCAGTGCCCTGTATAAAAATCAGCTTTACCGGCTGATGCTGGAAAGGAACGACACGCTTTTGGTTTTTGTAACAGGGCGGGGATTGGCATCAGTGCAAAGCCTGTTGGAAGATCCGTTATTACCCGATCCTGCCTATATCATTGGCGACGTAGGCGCCTCCATCGTACACGGCAAAACCCTTACTCCGGTGGAACCCATTCAGTCGGGCATAATACAACGATGGCCAGGCAACGAAATGGTACTGAAGCGCTTGCAACACCTGCCCGGCCTGGTGCCCCAGCAAGTACCCCAGGTACAACGGTGTTCTTTTTTTTACGGGGAAGGTACCGATTTACAAAAGGTGCACCGGGTAGCGGAGGAACTGGGTTGCGAAGTAATTGTATCGGCAGGTAAGTTTGTAGATGTGCTGCCCGCCGGGGTAAATAAGGGTACCACCCTGCAACAATTGGTCAATTTATTAGGCATTGGCCATCCGGACGTGATGGTTGCAGGTGACACGCTGAACGACCTGTCGCTCTTTAATACCGGCTATAACGGGGTGGTAGTGGGAGCGGCGGAACCTGCACTGCTGGAGGCTACACGTCATCTTCCACAGGTTTACCAGGCGAATAGTGCCGGCTGTGGCGGTATTATTGAGGCCATGCAGTATTTCGATAGTTACCGGTACTATTTGTCCGATGTTTCCCCATCGGTAACCCGTTCATAATTGGGTTGCAGTTGATCGCTTTTGATTTTTGGTAGTACGTTTGTACCTGTAACTAATACAGAAGGCGATTTAATTATTGATTCCATCTCAATTGTGGGTTAATGCAATTGGAGTTAACTGTCTTTAACTCCTATCGCCCGTATCTTATGGGTTAGGTAATTCGGCCGCCTGCATTTAATATAACCGGCTGCATTAACCGCTGAGTAGCAAATTTAAATTTGAAACTGGTTCCTTTAATCAGCTTGTATTGTACTTTTATTGTGCCCCATTCAAGGGGGATCGTTATCTTCTATATTTACCAATATGTCACTACGTCAATTTATTTCATCCAGGAAGATATTACGTTCCTTCAACCTCGTAAAGGAAAGCGCTACCCTGCGATGGCGGGAAGATGCAGCCATCTTTGGCCTGCAGGATGATGTATTTGAAAATCCGCGTCACCGTAAATTATCGCGGCCGGTAACAGTGATCCTGGTGGGGGCAGGCCATCGGGGAAGCATATACGCAGATTATGCAGCGAAGTTTCCGGAGGAGTTGAAAATTGTTGGGGTTGCCGAATCCAACAAAGAGCGCCTGGCCAAAACAAAACTTAAATTTTAAATAGCCGGCGAACATTGTTTTACGCATTGGAAGGAAGTTTTTGCCAAACCAAAATGGGCGGATGCGGTTATTATCGCCACCCCCGACAACCTGCATACCCAGCCTTGTATTGCAGCACTGGATGCGGAATATGAGGTACTGCTGGAGAAACCCATTGCCCCTACAGAATAAGAATGCCGGTTGGTATTGGAAAAAGCCGTGGCCACGGGCCGTATCGTAGGTGTTTGTCATGTACTTCGGTATTCTCCCTACTTCCGCGAATTAAAAGAAATCCTGGAAGCAGGGCTCAACGGAAAAATCATCAGTATTCAACACCTGGAGCCCATCGAACAGATTCACATGAGCCATTCTTAAGTGCGGGGAAAATGGACAATAACCAGCCCGACCGCCTTACGGTAAATATTCTTTTTGAGAATGGCGTTACCGCCGCCTTTTCAAAGGAAGCGCATGTATCTTACGAGGGCAGGCGAACGCGGATTATGGGTTCCGAAGGTGACATTGTAGGGGATATGGAAACCTTTGAAATGACCAATTTTAAATCCCGGAAAAACTGCCTGGAAGATGAAATAAGACCCGCATGGTGGTGGTGACCACCGGTTGGTAAAAGACTGGGTACAGGCCATCGCCCAGCAGGATGCTTCGCTGTTGAGCTCCTCCATAGAAACGTCTATTGAAAGTCATTTGATGGCCTTTGCTGCAGAAAAAAGCAGGCTCAACAGAACCATTGAAAATATTAGCCTGTTGCCTGGTACAGCTGCTTCCATCCCTGTTTCCGCACCCCTTACCGTTTCCCCAACAATGGCGGTTACCTGAAATCGATCGCTACTTCCGTTAGTACCGGTAATGGTTATGCGCTATTGTATCCCCTTTTTTCCTTGAGGTGGCTTCCCCGATCCTCAGGCGATGTTTCAACTGCGGGGATATGTTCTGGTGACAAACTTAGCCTGATTTTCCTTTTCAAAGAGCGAATGTTATATTCGAAATACTAAGTCTATACTGAAGC
>JBBQOJ010000253.1:0-5321 GCA_038330815.1 Chitinophagales bacterium
CCGCACACCGGTTTTGCCTTTCATGCTGATGTTCTCGTTATTGTCGACCTGTACGCCCGGACTTTTTTGCAGTAATTCCAGGGCATTACTTCCAGTAGCATTGATACTTGCTTCAACATTGAATATCGTTTTATCTGCCCGTACTTCAATCATCGGTTTTTTTGAAGTGACCGTTACACCTTCCAATTTAGCTACGGCCGGCGACAAGGTAACTGTTTTTACGCTTACCTTTTGTCCGGAGATAACCGTGATAGCATTTACAAAAGCCTGGTTAAAACCCACCATCGAAAAAGAAAGGAGATAGTTACCGCTTTTCACGGCAGCCATTTCAAAATTCCCTTTGCCGTCGGTGATGGCGACCTTCGACAGCGAACTGTCCGCCGCCTTTAGCAGTGAAACAGTTACGGCAGGCAATGCCTTTTGCTGCTGGTCAGTTACCGCGCCAGCTACGCTCCCATTCGTTTGGGCAATGCCCGCTATTGAAAGTAGGGAGAATAGCGCCATCAGGAAGCAGGTAAAATTTTTCATTGTCGTTATTTTTCGTTTGTAATACAAATCACCTAAATAAAAAGCCGCCTGAAATGAGCAAACTGGATGAATTGTTGATTTTGTAAGATGAATGGATTTCGCCATCACATGAATATGTGATGAACGCATTTTATTAGGGATATGCGAATACCGGGTACAAAATACAGGCAAGCCGATGGTGGTAACTTCCGTTTGTTAGGTAAAGACAGGCATTGGTATACATCAATCACTATATAATTTCCCAACTCACATTTGAACGGTACAATCCTTAACTTTATCGATATGAATACAGGAAAAAATTACTTATTGTTTATATTGCTATTGCTATCTTTTTTATTACCCTCCTTATTGATTGCCCAGGAATTTGGGGGAAATCCAAATTACCTCCAGTGGAAACAGTTGAACAATGCCACTTCCAGGGTTATTTTTCCCAACGGTATGGACAGCCAGGCCAATCGTATTCAACACATCAATACCTTATTAAGCAATACCACGGCCTACAACATCGGTGGCAGGCAGCGCAAATGGAATATCGTATTGCTGAATCAAACCACTATCCCCAACGCGTATGTGCGCATGGCACCGTTATTAAGTGAATTGTACATGACACCTGGTCAAAATAATTTCAATACGGGCAGCCTTCGATGGGACGATAACCTGGTGATACATGAAAACCGCCATATACAACAACTCAGTAATTTCAATAATGGACTTACGAGGGTATTTTCATTTTTATTGGGGCAGGAAGGCCAGCTACTCGCCAATGGGATCACTGTACCTGATTATTTTTTTGAAGGAGACGCCGTATTCCAGGAAACTTTACTGAGTGCGCAGGGGCGTGGGCGAATGCCTTCCTTTTACAACGGCATGAAATCACTTTGGCTGGCTAATAAAAATTATTCATGGATGAAGTTGCGTAGCGGTTCGCTGGTTGACTATACCCCGAATCACTATGAACTGGGGTACCAACTGGTGGCCTATGGTTATGAACAATATGGTGACAACTTCTGGAGAAAGGTAACGCAGGACGCCACCGCTTTTAAAGGATTATTTTATGCTTTTAACAAGGCCATTGAAAAACATTCCGGTAAATCCTACCCCCAATTCAGGAAGGAAGCCCTGCAATATTTCCGGGAACGTTCATTGCCCGGCACCGTTGTTGACGCACCCACACCGCAATACCTTTCGCCCGTATCATCCAACAATGTGATTGACTACACTTCCCCTTTCTATGTTGGGGATGACACGCTGCTGGTGCTGAAACAATCTTACAAAGAAATACCTGCCTTTTATTTTATCAGCCATGGTAAAGAAAAAAAAATCAGGGTAAGGGACCGGGCAATTGATGACTATTTTTCCTACCGCAACGGGAAGCTGGTATATGCCGGCTACCAATCTGATCCACGTTGGGGCAACAGCAATTTTAGCGTAATTCAATTATTGGATATTTACACCGGGAAGCAACGACAGTTGGGCGCCCGTACTAAATATTTTTCACCAGACATCAATGCTGCAGGCACAGAAGTACTGGCAGTAAATGTAAATGAGGATGGTACCAACTACCTCCATCGCATTAACGCAATGGATGGATTATTACAAACAGAACTACCCAACCGCGAAAATTATTTTTACACTCAAACCAGGTACCTTGATAGCAATAATGCGATTGCTGCTGTTAGAAGGCCGGATGGACAAATGGCCCTGGTAAAAGTGAGCCTCGTTACCGGTACCACCGAAACAGTTACGCCCTTTTCCTACAACGTAGTTGGCTACCCTTTTGTAAAAGGTGATACCATTTATTTTAGTGGCATGCACGCGAATGCCGATAAATTATTTGCCGTTAGTATGCGTACACGCAAATTATTTTTACTCACCAATAATGTGAATGGTATTTACCAGCCCGCGGTAAGCAATAGCGGTCACCTGGCCTATACTTCCTTTACGGCGGAGGGTTCAAGGCTGGCAAGTATCTCCCTGCAACAGGCCCGTTGGCAGGAAATCACCGGAAATGATTTTAGCAGTACCCCTGGTGATTATACAGTAGCTGCATTGCAAAAAACCGGCGCTGGCTTCCTGGATAGCCTTGTGCCGGTAACCCAGCCTGTTTCACCTTATAAAAAATCATTCCGCCTGTTTAATTTCCATAGCTGGCGACCGGAAGCAAACGACCCCGAATACAGTTACCGGTTGTACAGCGACAACATACTGAGTACTTTTAGCAATAGCCTGACGTATACGTATAACCGCTCCGACCGGAGCAGTACCCTTGGGTTTTATGAAGCCTTTGGTGGCTGGCTGCCGGTGCTGAGTATTGGCGGTGAATATAGTTTTAACCGGAATATTGATACCGCTGTGGGTAAAGGCATCCAGTTTAATTCGGCCAAATTAAATACGGCCATCACCTTGCCCCTGCAATTCGTTGGCCGTCGCACCAATAAGTTCCTTACACTTAGCGCAGGATACAACCTGGAACAATTACTTTATCGTGGCATCGGAAAAAATGTATTCAATAACCGCTCGCTAAAATATACCAGTTGGCTGGTGCAGTTCAGTAACATCAGCCAGCAGGCAAAACAGCACATTAACCCCCGTTGGGCCCAAAGTATTTCGCTTTCTTACCGCGATGGATTTTCCCTTGTGAATACCAACAAACTGGTGATGAATAGCGCCTGGTATTTCCCGGGCCTTTCTGCCAATCATAGCCTCGTTATTAACGCCTCTTTTCAACAACGCGATACCTTGTTCAATCTTTTCAGCAATAACTTTTCTTACTCGCGTGGTTACGAGGCGCTAAGCACGCGGCGCATGCATAAACTAGGGGTAAACTATCATTTTCCTTTATGGTATCCCGACCTGGGTATTGGAAATATTATCTTTCTACAACGGGTACGCGCCAACACCTTTTACGACCATACAGTGGCCCGCGCCAGGGTGAATGGCATTTTAACCAATATTAATAACCGAAGTACCGGCGCGGAAATTTATTTTGACACCAGGGTATGGAATGCTTTACCCGTCAGCTTCGGGTTCAGGGTATCGCACCTGTTGGATCGCAACCTCCTCAATCCTGGAGTAAAAAATTATTTTGAATTTATCCTGCCCATTGGATTGATACCGGATTGATAAGACCGGGGTAGTCTTTAGGTTAGCACTTTAATCTACAACACCAGTTGGTTATATAATTGTTCGAGGGTAGTGGCGGGATGGTTACATAAACCCGGATGCACTTTGGAACACTGCACCACGGTACTGCGGGTTGCAGTTAACCACCTGAAACGTGCTGCATTGTCGAGTTTACCAATAGTACCTGCAGCGGTTTCGCCATTGCAGATGCGTTCCATGGCCGCAAGGTTAGCCTGTATCACGGGAATATCCAATCCATGGCAGAGCGAAGTAAGGCGCTGCACGTTTACCTCGAACCTCAACTGTAGAAAAGCTGGTTTTGAGCAATACACGATCACCCCCACGTTTACAAATTCTTCCCGCTCTACCCTTGGCACCACGCGGATGACGGCATATTCAAATAAGTGTGTTGGCTGCATGTTGTGCTTCTTTTAAAAATAGGGCAGCATTTGCCAGCCGGGTGGTTAAAAAATGAACATAGGCTTCCCGGTGGGCAGCAACGGTTGCAAAGTGAGTATCGCCGGCGAGCCATTCTTCCGGCACCAGGTCAACAATATTTCGTATACACGCTTCCGTTAGCACCTCGTGGGCGGTTTCATCAGCCTGTTGAAGAAGGGATGCCTGCGGCAGTAGCACATGGTCCTTCACCAGGGTAAATGGGCGCAATGCCAGTTGTTCCCAGGTAGGCCAGTTATGGTGAAAATAAAGGCTGGCGCCATGATCAATCAGCCATAGCTCGCGGTGCCAGTAAAGCATGTTGGTATTTTTAGCGGTGCGGTCCATATTCATCAACAGGCAATCCAGCCACACAATATTGGAGGCCAGCAAAGGATCGATGGTGTTTACCGTGGGATCAAAGGTAATGGCCCCGGAGAGGTAGTGCAAAGCAAGGTTAAGGCCCACACTTGCCTTCAGCAGGTCCTGGATTTCCTCATCGGGCTCCGTTCTGCCAAAGGCGCTGTCCACCATGGCAAATACAATTTCAGGTACTTTTAGTCCGAGCACCCTGGCTATTTCGCCACCAATTAATTCGGCGATTAACGCCTTCCTTCCCTGCCCTGCACCAATAAATTTCAGCACGTATAGGAAGCCATCGTCTGCTTCCACAATTGCCGGTAATGAGCCCCCTTCCCGCAACGGCGTTACATACCTTGTTACATGAACAGTTCTAAGTATTGGCCGTTGCTTATTCATTATTTTACAAATGTGTTACACCGCCGGTTAGTCACCGGGGCAATATGTACCGGGTGCCTTTTTATAAGCCACCCGGGAGTAATGAAGTAAACACCTTTGATCTTTTGAACATCACTCTTATAATTATTGCAATGTACAATTTTTAACAGGTTGATGATGCAGCTTTGCAGCTGGCATTGCCGATAATTTTTTGATCGCACTGCCGCTTTACATTGCGTTGTACACCGGCCGCTTGCCCGGATCATTGCGGGTGTTTGTTTTGGGCGGCGAAAGGCGGGTTGCTATTGGGCAGTTGTTGCGGCTATCCGCCCGCCCAGGTGCGGTAGTGCCGGTGGCGGCCATATATAAAAATAGCCAGGCGCCTGACAAAAGGTGGTGAACAATTAAGTACAAAAATAACCAATCACGCATCGTACCTACCCATGCGGGATAATAAAATGATTGTGTAAGACACTTTGATTTGCTAACTTAGTAGC
>JBBQOJ010000254.1:0-5302 GCA_038330815.1 Chitinophagales bacterium
CGATGGCGGTAACCACTGCCAGGTTATCAGTTTCGTTTCTACCCAGTATCACCGGGATGGCGCCTTCAGCGGCCAGCACTTTTACAATACCTTCGCCAATGCCCTTGGCACCACCACTCACAATAATCACTTTATCTTTTAACCCTAAATTCATTGTCAACTATTTAAAGATGATAAAACCTGGTTGCGTTGCCTCCAAAAAATTGTTCCTGTTCCTGCGTGGTAAAGCCGGCAAAATAATCCTGCACGATGGCGAACATGTTCCGGTAGCTGGACGCCACCAGGCATACCGGCCAATCCGATCCATACATAATTCGGTTGGTTCCAAATGTTTCCACCACGGTATCCATACAAGCGGTAAAATCACCTGGCCGCCATTCATTCCAATCCGCTTCGGTTACCATGCCTGAAATTTTGCAGTAAAGGTTCTCTAATTTACCCAGTGCGTTTATTTCTTTTTGCCAGTTGGTGATGTCCTTCTTCCGGATAGCGGGCTTGGCCAGGTGATCAATTACAAAACGCTGACCTGGAAAAGCACGCACCAACTCCGGTACACATTGTAATTGATCTGGCAATATCAGCAGGTCGTAGGTAAAACCATAGCGGTGTAATAAGCCAATGCCCCTTTTGAATGCGGGTTGCAACATCAGCGACCGGTTGGCCTCCCCCTGCAGTACATGGCGAAAGCCTTTCATTTTGGGATAGCTGCTGTAATGCGCCAACCTTTCTTCCACATTTTCGGCCTGCAGGTCAACCCAACCCACTACGCCTTTTATAAAATCATTCGCCGCCGCATTGGCCAGCTGGAAATCATTTTCCGCTTCCGACTGGTCGCTTTGTATCGTTACGCAACCATCCATTTGGTGTTCCTGCAAGAGGGGCAGCAAATCACCCGGCAAAAAATCTTTTTGAATTACCGACATGGTATCATCAATCCAGCTATCCCGCACCGGGTTGAATTTCCAAAAGTGCTGGTGGGCATCAATGCGCTCCATAAGCAACACATTTTTGTATGCTTGTTCCTAAACCGTCGATGCCTAATTCCATCACGTCACCCGGTTGAAGATAGATGGGTGGGTTAAAGCCAAGGCCCACACCTGCAGGCGTTCCGGTAGAAATGATATCACCCGGCAGCAGGGTCATAAACCGACTTACATAAGAAACGAGGAAGGGAATATTGAATATAAGGTTGGCCGTTGTACCATTTTGCATGGCTTTACCATTTACGGATAGCCATAAGCGCAAATTATGTACATCAGGCACTTCGTTTTTGGTTACCATCCAGGGGCCAAGGGGTGCAAAGGTATCGCAGCCCTTGCCCTTGTCCCAGGTACCGCTTCTTTCCAGTTGAAAGGCCCTTTCACTGATATCGTTGTGGAGGCAGTAACCAGCCACATACTGCATAGCTTCTGCTTCGCTTACATAACTTGTTCTTTTTTCCATCACTACCGCAAGTTCTACTTCCCAGTCTGTTTTCTCCGAATCTTTCGGGATCACCACCTCATCGTAAGGCCCCACAATGGCGGTGGTGGCTTTCATAAAAATCACCGGCTCGGGCGGGGGCGTTGCATTGGTTTCTTTGGCATGGTCGGCATAGTTGAGGCCGATACAAATTATTTTCGAGGGCCTGGCAACCGGTGCACCCAGGCGGGCGCCATCATAAATTTTTGGCAGGATGGCTTTGTTTTCGTTCACCATCCAGGCGAGGTGGGGCAAGCCGCCATTTTCAAAAAAAGCCTCATCGTAATCTTTGATAAATCCTGACACATCGTAATTAATACCATCGATGGCAATACCGGGTTTTTCTTTATTGATTTCGCCAAACCTGATCAGTTTCATGTTATATGTATTTTAATTGAAGCCATGGAATGCACTAACCTGCAATACATCACGGCAATGAATAAACGCTTTTTAAGGAGTATTTAAATTAATAAAGCCGCCATCAATCGGGTAATCGCAACCGGTAATAAAAGCGGCTTCCGCCGAACAGAGGTACAGTACCAGGTGGGCGATTTCTAACGGGGTGGCCATGCGCCCAATGGGTTGAGATTTAGATAATTTATCAAATATTTCCTGTTCCTTTCCGGGATAAGTGCGGGCAATAAAATTATCTACAAAAGGGGTATGTACCCTTGCCGGAGAAATACAATTGCACCGGATGCCCGCCGCAATATAATCACGTGCAACAGATAGCGTCATTCCCAATACCGCTCCCTTACTCATGCTATAAGCGAAACGGTCAGACAGACCCACACGACTGGCAATAGAGGCCAGGTTTAATATTACGCCCGCTTTGTGTTGTAGCATCAGTGGAATGGCCGCATGAAGGCAGTTATAAATGCCCTTTACATTCACCTGGTACACCTTGTCAAAATCCGCTTCCGTAGTGTTATCTGCCCTGCCGATATTAGAGATACCGGCGCAGTTGATGAGGACATCAATTTTGCCAATTTGCTGAAATAATTCATGAATGCCACCCTGGTTGGTTACATCGGCCAGGTGTGCCGTTGCGTTACCGCCGGCGCCGGTAATTTCCTGCACGGCGCCATCAAGCCCCTCCTGGTTCATGTCAAGCAAATGAACATGGGCGCCCTGTTGCCCAAATAGGGTGGCTACGGCTTTTCCAATGCCGCTGGCGGCACCGGTTACAACGGTGGTGTTATTGGTAAAATCAAACATATACGATAAAATTACGCTATTAAGAATGGTTTAAAAATAAAAGCAATACATCTGCCTGGGCGCATCGCCTCCAGCACCTAACTGGCAGGGTTGCCCGCTACCGGCAATGAGAAAATCTTTTCCATCATTAGCCACTTTTCGCCTGGCTTTGCTACCGGCAATGCCTGCTGGTAAGTCCACATCAGGTTTTCCCAATCCTGCACGACAGTATTTGCTGCATCCGCCCGGGCCTTTGTATCAAAACTAAATTTGTCCGTCACTTCCATGATCATAAAAAGGCGATCGCCTACCCGGTAAATTTCCATTTCTGTGATGCCCGATTGGTGGATGCTTTGTAAAATACCGGGCCATACCCGTTGGTGATAGGCTTCGTATTCGCTTATCAGGATGGGATCATCTACCAGGTCGCAGGCAAAACAATGTCTAATCATATTCAATCATTTTATTTCATTAGGGAAAGAAATAGCCCCGGCAATAAGCACCTGGAAGTTGGTGCTTCATTTGCTTACTATCCTATATTATCGGGCGGCTACCCTACCAACAAAAGCTATTTCCATAGTAGTCTGCCAGTTAGCCCCCGCTAAATAATGCTACATTGTGCTGTACTTCATTGATACGCCTTCTTTATTTATTCCCCGCTTTAAAAATAACGGAAAAAATTTATTTTAACCTGTTCATCCAGTTTTTCAGGCGTTCCATCCAGTTATCATCCGTGGTGTTATTTTGCATTCCAAAGCCGTGCCCGCCGGCAGGATACAAATGCATTTCCACCGGCACTTTGTTTTTTATACAAGCCTTGTAAAAACGGATACTATTCTCTACCGGCACTGCCCCATCATCACCTGCATGTACTAAAAAAGTGGGTGGGGTAACGGTGGTAACCTGCAGTTCATTTGAAAAAAATGCTATTTTTTCGGCAGGGGCATTGGCGCCTACCAGGTTGTTTCTCGATCCCTTGTGGGTGATGGTACTATCGTAACTGATCACCGGGTATACCAGTATGGCAAAATCCGGGCGGATGGAAGTTGTGTCTTTATCGGCCTTGTTTGCATGGTAAGAAAAATGTGTGGCAGCTGTAGCAGCAAGGTGCCCGCCTGCCGAAAAACCCATTATGCCAATCTTGCGTTGATCCAGCCCCCAGGATGCAGCCATAGTGCGCACCAGCCGGATGGCCTGCTGTGCATCCTGCAGGGGCGCCACACTTTTGTCGTGGTTACTGGCATCGTCTGGCAAACGGTATTTTAGTACAAAGGCCGTTACTCCCCATTTGTTCATTTCCACTGCCACCCGCGAACCTTCCTTATCAAAGGCAAGGATGCCATAGCCGCCACCGGGACAAATAATCACGGACCTGCCATTGGGCTTAGCAGGTGTAAACTTTTGCAAGGTAGGTACACTTACTTTAGACACCCTGGTAACATTGTCTTTTGTTACCGAAGCCTCCACATTGGGACCGGCAATGGCATTGGGGATTCCGTTTTTGTATAAAGGCATTTCTTCTCCTGTTTGTGCCAGCACACCGGCGAGGAAAAATACCGCGATAATTACCATTCCATATTTCATATCACGCATGCATTTTGTAGTTGTAATTTATTTGGTAACCGGCCAGGCAAAGGGCTCCTGCCCATTTTGCAACCTCCATTTGGGCACTGCCGGGCCACCGGTACCACAGTCGGAAAATATAATATCGGTGGTGTAATCACGTGCCTACAGGTCGGTGAGTTGCTTCGGCCATGGCACGCGTTTACCAGGTACCGCACCTTCGCCCCTGGATTTGTATTCGGCGTACAACACGGTTTTTTCATTGTTGGGATTGTTCCAGTTATCCCAGCCTGCTGCAGCAATTGGAGCAGGTAGTGTGCAGCGGATAAAAACCGTTTTTGCATGTGCAACACAGGGCCTGCCCAGGAATACCCTTGTAACCCCTGTATCGGCAAGGATGGTACAATCAAGGAAAACATACCCAAACCTGCTGCCTGGTGTGGTGCTGGCCACGGTAATAAATGAATTGGATTTTGCCTTAATGGTACACTGCTTAAACACTGCGGTGGAAGGGCCAAAAATAAAATCAGTGGTGCCTTTAATATAACAATTTTCAAAAACTGGCAGGCGTTTTCCCCGGCAGCAAAGATGGTATCCTGGTTACCCAGGAAACGGCTATTTTTAAACACCGCCTTGTGCGCATCCACATACAAGGCCACTGCCTGTCCTATCCTGCCGGCAGCGTTTACAAAACTGATATTTTCTGCCCTGAAGCGATTGCCTGAAATTTTTGCGGTATAGGAATTAAAAGTGGTGAGCTTACCCCTTCCTGAATAATCACTAAAGGTGATTATGGTTTTCTCTACGCTTTCACCTGTAAATACCACATCGGTGTTGTTGGCAGGCAATGCTATTTTTTCATTGTACACGCCATTTTTGATGTACAAACGGATGGTGCCGAGGGGATACGCCCGCATGGCATCTATCGCATCCTGAATAAACTTATAATCTCCGGTACCATCTTTGGCCACGGTGAAAAGGTATTTGTATTGCTGTGGATTGGCGGTTTGTGCTGGTAACTGCTGATGATAAACAACAACGACCAACAGGAGCAATAATTGTTTCATTCGGTGGTTTAAAA
>JBBQOJ010000255.1:0-5283 GCA_038330815.1 Chitinophagales bacterium
CTGCTTACGTTGGGTAATCTTCGTGCCGAAAAGGGGGATTGCCTTTTATTTAAAGCGGATGTTTTCGCCATTGCAGGAAACATACAATTTATGGTACTTCCCCCCGCTAAGCTTGACGACCAGTTTGAGCTGGAGCCGGGATTTTTATTAAACCTCCCCGAATACAAAAAGGCCTTTGGTAGTAACCTGTACCTTGCTGCAACGCGGCCTTACCAGGGGGACGACCAAAAATATTTATACCGGCTATCTCAGTTAGCGGTGCAATTGGATGTGCCAATGGTGGCTACCAACAATGTCCACTATCATACCTGCGAACGTAGACAGTTGCAGGATATTCTTACCTGTGTACGCGAAAAGTGCACCATTTATACTGCGGGCTTTAAACTGCATGCCAACGCGGAACGTTTTTTAAAGCCGCCGGAAGAGATGCACCGATTGTTTCGGCAATACCCTGATGCCCTGCAGCGCACCAGGGAAATTGCGGATGCCTGCAGGTTTTCACTGGATGAGTTAAAATATGAGTATCCCGAAGAGGTTACCAGGCAGGGGATACCCCCACAGGAGCAACTCACGTTGTTGGCCTGGCAGGGTGCGGGTGAAAAATTCGGCCATCCGCTTCCCGAAAAAACAATAGCCGCCATCAACCACGAATTAACTTTTATTGGGGAGATGGACTATGCACCCTACTTTCTCACCGTGTACGATATTGTACGGTTTGCAAGAGAACAAAAAATACTTTGCCAGGGACGTGGTTCTGCAGCCAATTCTACCGTATGCTATTGCCTGGGCATTACCTCGGTAAACCCCACAAAATTTGAGTTGTTATTTGAACGGTTTATTTCTTCCGCCCGAAACGAACCTCCCGATATTGATGTGGACTTTGAGCACGAACGGCGGGAGGAAGTGATTCAATATATTTATAACAAATATGGGCGTGATCGGGCCGCTATTGTTGCCACTGTAACACAACAACACCATAAAGGCGCCATCCGTGATGTAGGTAAAGCGATGGGTTTGTCGGTGGATATGATCAACCGCCTCTCCGCAGCCATCTGGCATTTCACCACCGATTGGTTCGATGGCAGCCGGCTGGCAGAACAAGGGTTCAATGCAGGCGATCCCCAACTGGTGAAGGTATTGCAACTTACCCAACAGATGATGGGCTTTCCCCGGCAATTAGGTCAGCATACAGGTGGGTTTGTAATATCCAGGGGTAAACTTAGCAATTTGGTACCGATCATGAATGCCCGTATGGCCAACCGCACCTGTATCGAATGGAACAAGGATGATATCGATGCATTGGGTTTTATGAAAATAGATGTGCTGGCCCTGGGCATGCTTACCTGTATCCGAAAGGGGTTTGATATAGCTGCTGAATATTACGATTTGCAACTAACGCTTGCGAATATCCCACAAGACGATCCGGCGGTGTATGAAATGATTTGCCATGCAGATACCATCGGTGTATTCCAGATTGAAAGCCGGGCACAGCAAACCATGTTGCCCCGCTTGCAACCCCGCTGTTTTTACGACCTGGTAATTGAGGTAGCCATTGTGCGGCCAGGCCCCATCCAGGGAGATATGGTGCATCCCTATTTGCGCCGCCGCAATTTTGAGGAAGCCGTGGAATACCCTTCTCCCGAATTGGAAGAAATTCTTGGTCGCACTTTGGGCGTGCCGCTATTCCAGGAACAGGCGATGAAGATTGCCATTGTTGCCGCCGGCTTTACTCCTGCGGAGGCAGATGAACTCCGCCGTAGCATGGCTACTTTTAAGGCAAAGGGCCTCGTATCCAGGTTGGAAGAAAAACTGATCAGGGGAATGACGCAACGTGGCTATTCTTTGGAATATGCACACCGCATATTTAAACAACTGGAAGGTTTTGGTAGTTATGGTTTCCCCGAAAGCCATGCTGCCAGCTTTGCCCTGCTGGTATATGTTTCCGCCTGGATGAAATGTTTTTACCCCGATGTTTTTGCCTGTGCCCTCCTTAACAGTATGCCCATGGGATTTTACCAACCGGCGCAACTCATTGGCGATGCCATTAAACATGGAGTGGAAGTGCGGCCGGTAGATATCAATCATTCGAAGTGGGACAATCAACTGGAAGAAATGTCGGGTAATTACCGTTCCTTACGACTCGGCTTTCGGCAGGTAAAAGGATTGCGGCAAGAGGACATCCTGCTGTTGCTTGTCAACCGAAAGATGCCATATACCCATGTTAACCAATTGCGCGATAAGGGGGTACCTGAAGTAACGCTGGAAAAACTCGCAGATGCGGATGCCTTTCGTTCGATTGGCTTGGACAGGCGACAGGCTTTGTGGGAAGTGAGTACCCGGGATCGCCCCAAAAGCCTGTTTACAGGCCAACCAGCTGCAGATGGTATTGGGGAGCAGGTATCCCTACCCGTTATGACGCAGGGGGAACACGTGGTGCAGGATTATGCCGCCACCTCGCTATCCCTAAAAGCACATCCCGTAAGTTTTGTAAGAGATCAGCTTTCACAGTTACACATTATTCAAAACAATAAGTTGGTGGATGCAAAGGATGGCGACCTGGTAAAAGTAGCAGGACTGGTGTTGGTCAGGCAACGGCCCGGCACCGCCAAGGGGGTTTGCTTTATGACCATTGAAGATGAAACCGGCTTTGCTAACCTGGTGATATTTGAAAAATTATTTGAACGATACCGGAAAGAAGTGTTGCAGTCAAAGTTGATCATGGTGGAAGGTAAATTGCAAATAGAAGGAGAAGTGATTCATGTAATTGTACAGCGGTGCTATAATTTTTCAAAATTATTGCGGTGCCTCTCGCCGCAACTTCCCGAAAATATAGCTGTGTTAACCCTCGCCCGCCCGGATGAGCGGTCGGTTCCGCCCCCTCAACAACGCAAGCCACCTTCGCTTTGGGATAAGGAACCTGGTAAGGTTATTCCCGGTGCCAGGAATTTTAAATAAGGCAAACCGCTTTTACATGCACCGGATGAATTCTTCTTTCCCCAATTAAATTGCCGGCCATTGTCGGGATGGCAACCCTTGCTAACTGTTGCAACGAATATAAGTACCGGGGCAGGTATGCTATCAACGACCCGCTATTATTTAAAAAATGAAATTGAAACCTGGATTTGAGGCTACCTGTAAGCCAGTATTCCCACCCCTTATAGCCAAAGGCAGATATAAGCTGATTAACGCAGGAAAACTCCTGGCTGGTTATTTTGTTTGTTGCTGCCCACTGTATCAACCGTACAAGGGAGTGACACAACGATGATGCCATGGAAAACAGTGGCTGGTAAAAATACAACTGGTGTAGTAAGAAAACCTTGGACATTGTTGTAGTATTTACTTTCTTCCCGGAATACCATTTCACCAAATGGGGTAAAATTTGCCATTCCTTCAGGTGGTAACCTTTTGGTTTAAAATTTGTCATGAGCAGTCAGGCAGTCAATTAAATAAATAAAAAGACTGTTGAAAGTAAAATGGGATATAATGATGCCAATGTTAACGTGTTGAATTACCTTTTTACCGTGATACTCCTTTTTGTTTGTGCGCTGATTCCCCGGCTGGCGCTGTCACAGGAAATGCCCATGGATACGCTTAGAACAGAGAGTGCCAGGTTCGAAACAGCATTGCCAACCGAGCCTGATACCCGTACGCAATACGACATTGCTGACCTTGCCCGGGCAATCTTTTATCCCAATCGCAACAAGCGCGATGTTGTTCCCACTGTTATTACAATTATTCCCAACATTGCCGCCAACCCCACCATTGGATTCCAGATAGGCATTAAGGCGGTGGGGGGTAAAAAACTGGGCAAAGATCCGGCAACCTTTATGTCGGTAGCAGCAACTTCCGCTACCATTACTACCAAGGGTATTATCAATTTTTATTTTACACACAATGTTTTTACCGAGGGGAATAAATGGAATATTCAGGGCAGCCTGGTGGCAGCCCGTAGCGTGGTACCCGATTATGGTTTGGGTATTGGGGTAGGCGACTATAGCAGTATCGAAAACCAGGTGCTCACTAATCCCGAACGTACGGGCTATGTGTTTCATTCTCTCTTCTTGAGTTTCCGTGAAAAGATTTATAAGGAAGTAAGGAAAAACCTGTTTGCAGGTGCCGGTGTTTCTTTTGATATACGCAGACGGGTGGAAGACAGGTTTAGTCCTACCCCGGTCACCCCTTATACCATCTATAACAAACGGATGGGGTATAGCAATAATCATTATAGTTCCAATGGGTTGCTATTTAATGTACAATACACCACGCGAGATAACCAAAACAGGGCCTACCGGGGCATGTACGCAGATGCCGGGTTTCGCCTGAACCAAACCTGGATGGGTAGTACAAAAAATGCACTGCAATTTACTGCTGATGTGCGAAAGTACTGGAGCCTGAGCAGCCGTAATCCTGAGCATGTAATTGCCTGGTGGAACTGGGGAGCCTATCTTATTCGTGGGTCATTGCCCTACCTTGAGCTGGCAGGTATTGGCAAGGATCCCGCTTCGCGAAGCGGGCGGGGCTATAAAATCGGGTATTTTAAAGGCACTCAATTTCAATATTCCGAAATCGAATACCGTTTCCCCATCATGACGAATAAGTTTATCAGCGGGGCCGCTTTTTTTAATATACAATCATCCAACGATTTAGTAGGTACCAGGCTGTTTCAACAATGGCAACCGGGTGGTGGTGCAGGTTTGAGGGTGTTATTTAACAAAAGTACACGTACCAACCTGTGCCTCGATTATGCCTTCGGTAAATTTGGTTCGGGAGGCTTTTTTCTTGGCATTAACGAAACATTTTAATGAGAGTTTCCTGGTTGGGTGTAGTAATCAATGTCGCTTATTTGATCAAAATTTAAGGTTGCTGGTGTTTCAACCCACACTGCTAAAAGCCATGATTGTTTTCCCCATCAATACTACCAATTGACAATAATTTGGAATTGTTGAATGTCTCAAAGGGTAAGCTATTTCCAACTGGAAAGTTGTTTAGGTATAGTAGCATTGCCTTGGTTTTGTTGTATTATTTTTTGTATTTTGATGCTCTAAATCAAATTCGTTACCGTCTAACCCTACGATGTTTCTATCTTCCGGTATATTCATTTATTTGCAATAGTAGCAGAAATAACATCAGTTTACTACATGTAACATGGTGTTATTATCGGGGAAGAAGAGATATTATACGGGTAACTACAAGGGTTGCCCGTACAAAAAAGTAGAATATGCCCTATAATTCAAACATTCACCACCGTAGAAGCATTCGCCTGAAAGGATATGATTATTCGCA
>JBBQOJ010000256.1:0-5277 GCA_038330815.1 Chitinophagales bacterium
CCCGGAAACCCTGGAAACCACCACGGAAAAATACACCGCCCCGCGCAATGCCACAGAAACACAACTGGTGGCCATCTGGGAAGAAATACTGGAAGAAACGCCCATTGGCATACACGATGATTTCTTTGAACTGGGCGGTCACTCTTTATTGGCGGTAAGGTTGGTCTCTGCCATCCGCAAAGCCTTTACCGTAGAGATGCCGATTGGTGATATTTTTGACTACCCCACGGTAGCCTTACTATCCACCCAGCTAACAAAGCAGGAAGATACCGCCGTACTGCCGGTAATAGAAAGGGCCGATCCGAAGCCTGAGCGCATACCCCTCTCGTTTAGCCAGGAAAGGTTGTGGTTTATCGATCAAATGGGGGGAAGTGTAAATTACCATATCCCCACTGTGCTAAGAATAAAAGGCGACCTGGATATTGACGCGCTCTCTTACGCCCTGCAACAAATTGTGCACCGCCACGAAGTACTGCGTACCATCATTGTACAGGAAGATGTTGCTGGTTACCAGGTTGTAAAAGATGCCGGCAAATGGCAACTGAACAGGGTAAACGGATCTGTATACCGCCATGACTTAAAAGCATTACAACAATTTATTAAGCTTCAAACGGATAGCCCCTTCAACTTATCGGAAGATTATATGTTGCGGGCCACACTGGTGCAATTGGAGGAACGTGAATATATACTGGTGGTTACGCTGCACCATATCGCTTCCGATGGCTGGTCTTCCTCCATCATTGTAAAGGAACTTACGGCTTTTTATAGGGCAGGCATAGAAAAAAGCATTCCCACGCTGCCTGTCCTGCCGATTCAATATGCGGATTATGCCATCTGGCAACGCAGCTATTTAAACGGCGAACTGCTGGATAAAAAATTGGGTTATTGGAAGGAAAAACTGGAAGGCATCGTGCCATTGCAGTTACCCACTGATTACCCCCGGCCTTCTGTTCAAAGTACCAACGGTGCCATGGCCCATTTTAGTTTTGACAATGCTGTGACCGGGCAGATACAGTCGTTGAGCCAGCAACAGGGTACTACGGTATTTATGACCCTGCTATCTGCCATAAAAGTGTTGTTATACCGATATAGCGGCCAGGGAGATATTTGCATCGGTACGCCCATCGCCGGCAGGCAGCAACAGGAAACCGAAGGGCTTGTAGGATTTTTTATTAACACCCTCGTGTTAAGATCAACCGTTGCAGGTTCCTCCACCTTTGCGGAAATAGTACAACAGGTTAGAAAAAATACGCTGGAAGCCTATGCTCACCAGGACGTGCCTTTTGAAAAAGTGGTGGAAACGGTGGTGAAGAACAGGGACATGAGTCGTACACCGATCTTCCAGGTAATGCTGGTGTTACAAAATACACCGGAGCGGGAGGCGCTTGAGATGGGCGATATTGAAATTTCCCGCGGGGTGGGAAATGCCGGTGCGCATACAACTTCCAAGTTCGATTTAACCTTTAATATGGCGGAAACCAGGCAGGGGCTGGTATGCTCGCTTGAATTTAATACCGATCTCTATAAGCGGTCCACCATCAACCGCATGGTGGCCCATTTTACCAACCTGTTAACCGCTGCCCTCGAGGTGCCGAACCAGGAAATCGGTTTATTGCCCATGCTCGATCCTGCCGAGCGCAACCTTTTACTCGAACAATTCAATCCAAATAAGACTACCTATCCAAAAACTAAAAGCATTGCACAGCTTTTTGAAGAACAGGCAGCCAATTTCCCCGCAAATACCGCCCTGGTGTTTGGCGACCGCAAAATATCGTACCGCGAACTAAACGAACGCTCCAATCAACTGGCTCATTTTTTAAAAGGAAAGGGCATAAAGGAAGAAACGCTGGTGCCGGTATTTATGCAGCGGGGGCCAGAGGTTTTGGTGGCTATTCTCGGCATTCTAAAAGCGGGCGGTGCATACGTGCCTATTGATCCGTCCTACCCCTCCGACAGGACTGTTTTTATGCTGCAGGATATCAGGGCTGAAATCATACTTAGTAGTAAAGAAAGCATGCCCCTATTACCCATCGGGTATAACAAGCCGGTATTGGCCATCGACAGCGACTTGCACGTACTTAATAAACAACCCACTACCAATGTAAGCACGAAAGTGGGGCCTGGCACCCTTGCGTATGTAATTTACACCTCCGGCTCTACCGGCCCGCCAAAGGGGGTAATGGTAACCCAGCAAAACGTGGTGAGTTTGGTAAAAGGGGTAGACTATGTTTCGCTCAGAAGCCGGGATGTGTTATTATCCACCGGCTCACTGTCGTTTGATGCTACTACTTTCGAATACTGGGGGATGTTGCTTAATGGCGGGCAATTGGTGATGTGTGCAGAAAAAGTATTGCTGGATACACGGTTACTTAAAGAAGAATTAATAGCCAAAAGGGTAAATATCATGTGGTTTACATCCAGCTGGTTTAACCAGTTGGTGGAAACAGACAGTTCCATTTTTGAACAGCTGGAAACGATACTGGTGGGTGGTGAAAAATTATCTGTGTATCATGTTGGCAAACTGCGCCAAACCTATCCCCGTATCAACATAATCAATGGTTATGGCCCCACAGAGAACACCACTTTTTCCCTTACCTACCCGGTAACAGAAAGCGATATTGAGTTGCCCATTCCCATCGGCAAACCACTTAATAACCGGAGCGTACTGCTGTTGGATGAAAATATACAGGTAGTGCCTTTGGGCGTAAGTGGTGAAATTTGCCTGGCTGGCGACGGGCTGGCAAGAGGCTATTTAAACGAGCCGGAATTAACGGCAGCCAAATTTATACCCCATCCCTTTTACCCGGAAAATGGGGAAAGAATCTATAGAACAGGAGACATCGGCCGCTGGTTGCCGGATGGCAATATCGACTATTTGGGACGGATAGACGAGCAGGTGAAAATAAGGGGCTATCGCATAGAATTGGGCGAAATAGAAAATGTATTGCAGCAAAGCGACCTGGTGGCGCATGCCGTGGTATTGGCGAGGCCCGATAACAATGGCAATAACCGGCTGGTAGGTTATGTGGTGCCCACTAAAAAATTCGATAAGGATGCCGTACTCATCTATTTAAGGGCTAAGTTGCCTGAGTACATGGTGCCTGCCGTTTTAATTGAATTGGACCATCTTCCCCTGAACGCCAATGGTAAGGTGAACCGGGAGGCACTTCCTGCTGTAAACGACCGCCACCTTAGCCAACACGAATATGTAGCTCCCCGTAATGAACTGGAATTAAAGCTGGCAGCCATCTGGCAGGAACTATTAGGTATCCCCCGTGCGGGCATTTATGATAATTTTTTCGAAGTGGGCGGCCATTCCCTGCATGCATTGCGGCTGGTAGCGCTTATCCGGAAAAAAATGGAGGTAGACATCTCCATTAATGATGTATTTATATATCCCACCATCGCCGGCATGATGGGTAACTATATTGAAAAAATTAAAAATCCTTCCCTGCCCGTAGTCAATATAAAATACCTGGTACCCCTCAGAACAGGGGGCAACAAAGTTCCGCTATATATTTTGGCAGGGGGAGGAGGTACCGCACTCCGCTTTAAAAAGTTTGGTGCTATGCTGGGTCCCGATCAACCCGTATTTGTATTACAACCTCCCATTGAAACCAAAGACCTGAAAGATTTCCCCGTAACCATCGAAGGTATTGCCGGCAGATTCATTACTGAAATCGAAGTGCACAATCCTGGTGGCCCTTATGCTTTATCTGGGCATTGCCTTGGTGGAATTATTGCTTTCGAAATGGCCCGTCAACTGCAGGCGATGGGTAAGAAAGTTACCTTGCTGGCGATGTTCGATACTATTATTGGTAAAGTGGTAAAGAAACAACCAGGTACAGTAAAGAATTTATATCATATTCCTACCACCATACGAAAGAAGGTGTCTAAACTTGTATTGAAGGTAAATTTTGAAACCTTCCTGTTAACGAAGCATACCCGGCAATCAGTGCGCTATAAGCTGGATAAACTAAAGGCATTTGTTAACCGGATCAACCGCAATAACGATGTTAAGGATAAAATGGCCTATGGCGGTTTAGAAGTATTTGACGAATCGGCGGATGTGTACGTAGCTGCCAGTAAAAAATACAAACTCCAGCCATATACTGGCCAGATTGTGGCTTTTTATGCCAAGGAGCATTACTTTTTCCTTGACAAAAACAAAAATGTAGGCTTTAGAAAACTACAGCTTACCGAAAGCACTAAAAATATGTGGAAAGAGTATTCCAATGACGTGGTGATACACGAAATTGAGGGTGAACACTCTGAGATTTTCGACCCGGTGAATGGCGATGGGTTTGCAACGGTATTACAACAGCACCTCCAGGGCAGTGCCCCATCTGCTTAGCTGGTTCATTGTAATTAATTTGCGTAAACTATCCACAAAAAAAAACCTTGCACCCTATTGTAGGCGGATGGTTGCCAGGAGGCATGTGATTGAAAACAACCAATGGCAGCATTAAACGCTATTGGAAAAAATAATTATCCATAGCAATTTTTCCGATTATATTGCCATTACCGGTGGAAAGCTAATAAGCGGAAACATCAGCACCCGTAAACTGTTGCCATTATTAAATAGCCGTTCATGAAACGCCAGGCAATGGTGTATTATTAGTAAACAAATTTTTTTTAAGATTTTGCCGGGTAATTAATTTTCTTAACTTGCAATCATCTATTGCAGGTCCTATAAAATCTTATAACCGTTGATTCTCCACTTAACAGGGCTAATATGTCAATGTAATTGACAATTAATTGTAGTGTTTACTATTTGAGTTGATGTGATAGCTCCCTGGTATTTTCAAACCATATTTTACCATCATTAATTATCGTAGATAATTTGTGTCGGGGTAAGTGTTGTATACGAACCACCATAACATCATAATATTACCTTGAAAATAACCACGTTGCTAACATTATCAGTGGAAGAATTGCCTGGCAAATACATTTTTTTTCAATAGTTGCTGTAACGCCGGGCAACTAGTCACAGGCAAATTGCCATTGGCAACCTATAATTTTATCAGAAAAAAAACGTTTAACTAAGATTGGAATTAACCAGCGCATGCTATTATGACAGGGCCACTAAAGGCCAGTTGTGAAAATCAGGCGAATTGTATAATAAACTTCCTTTTATATGAACAGTAGCAAAATGTACCTGAAACCCAATGTAGTATTGGAACCGTTGGTAGACAAATGGTATGCCTGGAGTCATTTAATATCTCCCGGTACGGCGGCGATGAATATCGTTGGCCGTCACCATATGATCACCGAATC
>JBBQOJ010000257.1:0-5271 GCA_038330815.1 Chitinophagales bacterium
AATTGGATGTAGACCTGCAGGCTATCTTTTTGAGTATGGCCAACGACAGCCGGAAATACGCTTCAGAATTAACGGAGCGTGTGGCGAGCCTTGGTAGCGAACCTGCTACTGGTCAAACCAACAAAGGTAAAATCTACCAGGTATGGATGGATGTAAAAGCAACCTTTACCGGCCATGATCGCCAGTCAATACTGGAATCTTGCGAATATGGTGAAGATGCTGCCCAAAAAGCATATAAAGATGCGCTGGCCTCAGATGCAGAAATTGATGCTGAAACGCGTCAATTAATTACAGATCAGCAGTCTTCTTTAAAAACTGCACACGACCTGGTTAAGAATTACAGGGATGCTCACCAGTCCGTAAATGCATAATTAATTTTATTCCGCTGTATTTCGAACAGGATGAATTTTCAGCCACGCGACTGCGTGGCTTTTTTTATGTGAACAAAGTAACTGCTTTGTCGCTGCACCTGCATTAACAGGTTTTATTCGGATTTTCGTAATTATCTGCCTGGTCTTCGTTCGTGGCATCCATGCATACAAAATCCTTTTCCACCAACAGGTAAAGGGTACCTCCCTCTTTTAGTGGCTGGTGTGCATCAAACCCTACTACCGAATTATTTTCCCAGCCCTGCACCAGGGCCGTTGCGATAGAAATAATAATCGTTTGTTGCCTGAATACCGCGGTAATTGTATCGCCCTTTTCCGTAACTTCAATCGCATAGTGTAGGTGGCTGTCGCCGAAAGCTGTTTTTTCTTTTACCTGTCCGGTTACAGCGAGTTGTTTCACCTCAGATTTTGACAATCGCAGCCTCACGGAATTTCCCTTGATCCTTATTTTCATTTGTATATTGATCTTAAAAAGCAATTATTTATACGCTGTAAAAGTGGCAAGCCAATACCTTACTTTTTTAATATCTCCAATACGGTCGAGTACAAAATTTCGGCACCCAGTGCCAGGTCTTCCGGCGAAGCATATTCCAATGGATTATGACTAATTCCCTCCTTACAACGGATAAATATCATCCCGTAATCGCAGGCATACGATAATGCCAACGCATCGTGAAAAGGCCCGCTCATCAATTCGGGGGAGTTTAGCCCGGCTTGTGTACAGGCAGTGCGAATAATTTCTTTGATCCAGGTTGCGCAATAGCGTGGTTCACTATTGGTATCTTCCGTTATCTCGTAGGTGAGGCCGTGGCGGCGGGTAATGGCCTCAATTTTATCTCTTAGCTGTTGTTCGTACCGATTACGGCGGTCAAGGTCGATATCGCGCAGGTCGACCGTAAAACTCACTTCTTCCGGTATAATATTCCGGGAGGCAGGAAATACCTGGATGGTTCCCACGGTTCCAACTGTTGGCGCGCCGTGTACCTGGTTGGCAATTTGGTTAAGGGCTACAATTATTTCGGCCGCTCCCACCAGGGCATCTTTGCGGATGGCCATCGGAACAGAGCCGGTGTGGCCCGCCATCCCTTTTAGCTTCACCGTTAGCCACAATGGCCCGGAGATACCGGACACGATGCCGATGGGTTGGTTAGCCAAATCCAGGAGGGGGCCCTGTTCAATGTGCAATTCAAGAAAACAATAAATACTCCCGGGTGCATATTCATCTTCGTGGAATTTTGAAGGATCGCAACCAAAATCAATTAGCGCCTGTTCTCTTGATATACCATCCTTATCGGTACGAAGTAATTCACCATCTTCCAGTTTGCCCAAAATCCCCCTGGAGCCAAAAAGCCCCTTGTTAAACCTCCATCCTTCTTCATCCGCAAAAGACACTACCTCAATGCTTCGCCCGGGCCGGATACCCTTTTCAACCAGGGTGTTTACCGCTTCAATAGCGCAAAGCACCCCTGCCACGCCATCAAACCTACCGCCATAAGGCTGGCTATCCAAATGAGATCCCATCATTAATACCGGTAACGAAGGGTTGGTACCCTGCAATCTGCCAATAAGATTACCAAAGCTATCGATACGCGTTACCATGCCTGCTTCCTTCATCCATTCTGCTGCAATATTGAAAGCTCCTTTTTCAAGGGCCGTCATGGTAGGCCGGCAGGTGCCTGTACTGCCTATTTTTCCTACCTCACTCATGGTGTTGAAATGCTGTTGAAGCCGGGCGGATTGAATGTTCATGATTACACGGTTGATGGTAGTTTATAAAGGATCAAAAATAAACAACTGTGGTGGAAAACGGTGGGATAAAAATTAAACCATCGCAACGTAGCACTCAATTCATGGTAATTTTAATTGCCATCACAATTTAAAAAAGTATATGGTCGATCGTACTCTTGATGAGGATAAAAGAATTTCAGCCGTGCATCAAGCGAGGCACTACCTATGGCTGCCAGCAGGTGTGTTTGCATAACATTCGGTGATGCCCGCAGATGATTGCTATCATGAAAGGGGCGCTACCCAAATTTAAAAGTACTACTGCAAAAAAGGTCCAGGGATTGACCAGCAACTTTTCAGTTTTTAGGTCGCCGCTTCCATTATTTGTGATAATAAAATCCGTGCAGGCAGCTACTATACGGGCATTCGCCTGCCCGGCGTGACTGACGAGGCTATCTTGATTCACCAGTCGTTATACTCCATCTCCTGGCAATTAAATACGCAGCCGGCAGTTTAGTAAAAGGAGTTGCCCGGCTAAACGAATTGCGTTTATGGCTTTTCTAGGGCATTGCATTGCTAACTACATTTCGGCCACAGCCGCCAACTGGTTGTTAAACACCGGTAGTTTATTATAATTTATTTCCCAGGTAACCGGTAGTGCCTTTTTCAAAAGAAAACTTACACCGCAATATTTTTCCTGTGATAAAGTAACCGCTTCTACAGCTGCATCTCTCACGCTATCTTCCCCTGTAAAATCATATACAAGGTGCATAGAAACATAGGATATGGGCGCCTGTTTGCTTAAAACTCCTGTTACCCGTATGTTGAAATCAGCCACTTCCTGGCCTGCTTTTCTTAAGATGGAAACGATGTCCATACCAGTGCAGCCAGAAAGTGCGGTTAGCAAAAAGGGTTTGGGGATGGGACCATTGTCTTCGCCACCTGCTCTTTCGGGTGCATCCATAATAATAGTATGATCATTTACCAGGGTATTGAATTGCATTTTACCCATCCATTGGGTCTCAATTTCATGTTGTGCCATTGTTATGTTTATTTAGATTGATTATTATCACAGGGGCAAAGTTACCTGTCAACCCAAGAGCGGTAGGTGACAAATGTTACTTCTGTTCGCCTTTTTTAATATATTTTTTACTGTTGCTTTTTACTGCAATCGTGGTTCAGCAAATCATCATAATTGAAACGAACCCACTGGCTGTTCCTATGGCAGTAGTGTTGAAAAGCTTTTGCCCCTGGGTTCAACACATTTTCCTGGTTTTATTTTAACATTGCAAGCACTTACGCTTTTGTGTAATTTCTTTCATAGTAACATCTGCATTTTAAAATAAAGAAAAATGAAAATTGTATCGCCTATCCTGGCAGTTTTCTTACTGGTTACTACCCTGGGCAGTTGTAATAGTAGCCGCAAAACAATCGCTGGTGCGCCAACAGCCGAAACAATTTTTGGTAAGCAATGGCAATTAAAAACTGTTATGGGAAACCCGGTACCTACAACAAAGGCCAGCCTGTATTTGACCAACGGGAAGGAACAAACAGTAACCGGAAATACCGGCTGTAATCGCATAACCGGCCGGCTAACCACCGAAGGCAGTAACGGCATCCGGTTTTTACCCATGGCAACTACAAAAATGGCCTGCCTGGAAGAAGGGGCGGCTACCATCGAAACTTCCTTTTTAGCTGCACTCGTCAAAGCCGATCAATGGCGCATAGAAAATAACGAATTGCAATTGCTTGCAATAAATAACCCGGTGGCCACTTTTGCGGCGGTTCAACCACTTGCCGAAATCGAGCAAAAATTAAATGGTACCTGGGAGCTCACTTATATCTCAGGGCCCAGGATTGCGTTGAATGGCTTGTTCCCGGAAAAGAAACCTCGTATTATATTTAACCTTTCGGATACTTTACTTACAGGTAATGGCGGATGTAACGGTTTTAGCAGTGTATTAAAAATGAATGGCAACACCATCGGTTTTGGTCACCCACTGTCTGCCATGATGGCCTGTGAGGGCAACGGCGAACCAGCATTTTTTAAGGCGTTAACAAGGGGTAATCTTTACAGGTTAGAAGAAGATAATACGATGACCTTATTAAAGAACGACCAGGTGTTGCTACGTTTTGTAAAGCGATAACATCTATCCCGTCTGTAGAAATTATTAACGGGTAAGAAACCTACCGTGTTAATACGAGGAAAAAAAGATGCATACTATTGTGGTGAAGTAGCTAAGGCAGCGTTTTAACGGTATCATGTAAGAGGCTAATAAATGCTTCCCTGTTAAGACCATACACTACTTCCACATTGGGGGGCTTTTTCAGTAAATTATAAAAGTCAACTACGGTGGCCCCGGTGGTTAATTTGCCGGTTAACTCAATATCAACATAGCAGGGTTTCGATTGAAACATGCCCGGGTTAATTAGCCAGGCAATGGTACAGGGGTCGTGCAGCGCTGCACCTCCCCCCAGTTCGGGCCGGTGTTCGCGGTAAAACAGGGAAAAAAAATCGACCAGTTCTGCCACTACCCTTCCTGATTTATTGCCAATGCTTCTGAACAATTCGATATCGGCTGCAAAAAAAAGTGCCTGGTGCGTAACTTCCAATCCGTGCATAACGATGGGAATACCTGCATTAAAAACAATGGAGGCTGCTTCAGGGTCAACATAAATATTAAACTCCGCCAGGGGCGTATAGTTACCGCGCCCTATGCTTCCCCCCATTAACACGATTTTTTCTATTTTAGGAGCGAGGTGGGGAAACTGCAGCAGAAAACCAGCGATATTGGTAAGTGGGCCGGTGGCCACCACGGTGATGGGTTGCTCCTGTGCCGCAATGACACGGCCCAGGGCGGTGATGGCCGTTTCCACCCCGGGAAGAAAAGCCGGCTCCGGTAAAATGGTGCCATCGATACCGGTTTTCCCATGCACGAAGTCTGCAATAATCAGTTCCCGTTGTAAGGGTTTTTCACATCCCCTAAACACTGGTGGGTGTTCCCCAACGAGTGTGAGTATACGTAGTGCATTTCGCAGCGTATTATCCTGCGTTTGGTTACCTGCCGAAATGGTCACGGCTTTAATGTCGAACAATTTGCATCCAACGGCAAGCATCAGCATAATGGCATCATCATGCCCTGGGTCGCAGTCGATC
>JBBQOJ010000258.1:0-5265 GCA_038330815.1 Chitinophagales bacterium
ATTATCATATTACCGTCGGCAATAAAAGGGTACGATGGCCCGGGAAGTACGGTGTCTGCCGATAAAAAAACAGTCACTTTTGTGACCAACCTCAAGGAAATAATTGAGTTCCCGGAAAAAGTGTCCTACCAGGTAAGCTATTAACGTTAAGGTTTCTATAATTCAACCATGCGGCGTTGCGTTTATTCTTCTCAACATATTGAAAATTTAACATACCGGCATCAACCTCCATTTACCTTAAGGTGCTTATCTACAAACTCACCACCCAATTGGATAGTGGTAAGATGTTTTAACCTTTCACTACCAATATTTTATTTTTTCGATAATAATACAGCAGGGCCCAACATCCCCTGCTTTTTGTTGTTAGTTTTGCAGTAATATACACCTTATGCAATTGTATTGTGAATCATTGACGGAATTTAAACGGTTGAAAACCCGTGAAGTTAAAATTGGTAACCTGCTGTTGGGAAATTACCACCCAATAAGGGTGCAAACCATGACCACTACGGATACTATGGATACCATGGCCACCGTCGAGCAAACCATCCGGTGTATAGAGGCAGGGGCAGAATTGGTACGCATCACCGCGCCGTCAAAAAAAGAAGCAGAAAACCTGCTGCATATAAAAAATGAACTTCATCGGAGAGGCTACACCGTACCATTGGTTGCCGACATTCACTTTACCCCCAATGCCGCTGAAATTGCCGCCGCTATTGTGGAGAAAGTAAGGGTGAACCCCGGCAATTATGTAGATAAGAATAAGTTTGAGCAGATAGAATATACCAACGAAGAATATGCAGAAGAAATAGAAAGAATCAGGGAAAGATTTAGTCCGCTGGTTAAGATCTGCCTTCAACATGGTACCGCAATGCGCATTGGTACCAACCATGGATCCTTGAGCGATCGAATCATGAGCCGCTATGGAGATACGGCGATGGGTATGGTGGAAAGTGCCATGGAGTTTTTACGCATTGCACGCAGCCTCAACTACCATAATATTATCCTCAGTATGAAGAGCAGTAATCCCCTGGTGATGGTTCAGGCTTACCGCTTACTTGTTAATCACATGCTGCAGGAATTTAATGAATGTTATCCATTGCATCTAGGAGTTACAGAAGCCGGTGATGGAGAAGATGGCCGCATTAAATCTGCTATTGGTATTGGTAGTTTGCTGGAAGATGGTATTGGAGACACCGTCAGGGTAAGTCTAACAGAAGATCCCGAACTGGAAATTCCTGTTTGCAGGGATATCGTAAAAAGGTATACCGTAGGTCGTTTACCCGTTACTGGTACTCATGCCATTGCGACTATTGATAAGCTGCCTTTTTCTCCCTTTGAGTATAAACGGAGGGAGACTTTTGCCGTTAGCAATATCGGAAACAGGCAAGTACCGGTGGTAATAGCAGACCTTAGTAAAATTGACAACCTTACAGCTGAACATCTACAACGGGTAGGGTACACCTATGATGCGCTTAATGATAAATGGCGCATCGGTGATATGGCTGCGGATTATATTTTCACGGGTAACCAACTACTGGATTTTGAACTACCCGGTACGGTTAAAGTGATCGTTTATCCTGCTACCTGGGAACTGGCTACCGATAAAAGCGCCTACGTTCCCATCTTTGACGCCAGTGGTTATGTTGCCGCCAGCGTTGTTGCTGATAATTTAAATTTTGTAATGCTGGATTGTTTTAGCGATGCTACCCCAATCAACGATTATAGCTACCTGGATGAACTGGCCAACGACCCAAAGGTGGTATTGTGCCTTAGCTCCACCAACCCGCTGGCGATGCCTGCCGTTAGGCGGATGATGATGGAATTAATGCTACGTAGTATCCAGAACCCGGTTGTTTTTATTACCGTCAGCAACTGGACTACCGCCGACGAACACCTCATTCATTTTGCAACCGAAACTGGTGCCCTTTTCCTGGATGGTATGGGAGACGGTATTTGTTTAGGTATGTCATCCTCGGCTTATACTACCGCGGGCAATACCGTGGTAAGTGGCAGAAATTATGTTACCAGTGCAACCGTAGAACAGTTTATCAACAATACCAGTTTTTCAATATTGCAGGCTACCCGTACCCGAATTTCAAAAACGGAGTACATCAGCTGCCCCAGTTGTGGCCGTACCTTGTTTGATTTACAGGAAACAACGGCAAAAATCCGGAGTGTTACCAACCACCTAAAAGGCGTAAAGATTGCCATCATGGGGTGTATCGTAAACGGCCCCGGTGAAATGGCGGATGCTGATTTCGGTTATGTAGGCAGTGGCGTTGGCAAAATCACGCTTTACCGCGGAAAGGAGGTGGTTAAAAGAAACATCGATAGTAATATAGCAGTAGACGAACTGATTGGCCTGTTAAAGGAGAGTAATGCCTGGGTAGACGCACCTCTTCCCGAAGGAGTATAAAAAAGGCAGGCAAACTCCCCGCGGAATAGCCACCCTGTTTTGCCGGTAACGCATGGTATTTATTACACGCTATGGCAATACCACCGCTGTTGCTCGTTGTTAGGTTAACAAGGCGGCAGGAATATATAACCGGGCGGCATCAACAGGTATTGATCATAATTAATACTTTTACGGTTATTCAGCAACCATAGAAAACCCAACTACCATCATTTCCATTACTATTTCAGTTTCAAACGCAGGCAGGGGTTAATCAACTGCACAATGGCTATAAATTAAACCCAGGTGGAGGTATAGCAAGGCCGTAATTTTTTGTGGGTATAAAGGTAGTGTCTCAATGCGTAAAATAAAGTGATTGAATATGCTAGCTGGCAATGTTCCTATGTCTTTACCAATCCCAGGTTTTTATGCTTACATTTCATAACAAACTTATCAAATGGCTCATTAATAGCAGGGAAGTTGTTCATTGCATACCAGTTTTTAAAAAGAAGTAACGCTCCAATACCACCATTGGGCATGGCACCACCTTGCCGCAATGGCATATAATGAGGGGTAAACGGAGGTAAAAAAATGGGGGTTAGTCTCCTAATCAGGTTCGAAAGTAAAATTAATTCAATTGCGTGAGCGGCACAATACCCTAAAGTGGGAATTTGGCATCACGCTACAACTTTTTTCATTATTAAACTGTTATTTTTGGCCAACCTATACTTCATTAAATATGCAAACTGACTTCCTGGTGATTGGTAGTGGCATTGCCGGATTAACCTATGCTTTAAAAGTAGCTGAGGCTTGCCCGGACAAGCGTATCATTATCGTCACAAAAACACAGAGCGACGAAACCAATACCAAGTATGCCCAGGGAGGAATTGCGGGTGTAATGGATTTTGATAAAGATAGCTTCGATAAACACATTGAAGATACCCTTATAGCAGGAGACGGGTTGTGTAACAGGGAAGTAGTGGAGATTGTGGTAAAGGAAGGGGTGGAAAGGATTAGGGAAATTATTGAGTGGGGGGCACGGTTCGACAAGGACCATGATGGGGACTATGCGCTGGGGCGTGAGGGGGGCCATAGTGAATTTCGCATACTGCATCACAAGGATGTAACCGGTGAGGAAATGGAACGTGCCCTGCTGGAGGCAATTACAGCAAAGCCAAATATTCAAATGCTAAGTCATTGTTTTGTGCTGGATATTATTACCCAGCATCACCTCGGTTATTTAATTACAAAATCAACCCCCGATATTGAATGTTATGGAGTGTATGTGCTGAATTTAAATAGTAATAAAATTGAAACCATATTGGCAGGAACCACCTTACTGGCAACAGGAGGGAATGGCCAGGTATACCGCACTACTACCAATCCGGCCATTGCAACAGGTGATGGGGTGGCCATGGTATACCGGGCGAAGGGCAGGATAGAAAATATGGAGTTTATCCAGTTCCATCCTACCGCTTTGTACGAACCGGGCGTAAGGGGGCATAGTTTCCTGATTACCGAAGCGGTACGGGGTGACGGGGGTATTTTGCGCAATCACCACGAGGAGGCGTTTATGGAGCGCTATGATGAACGTAAAGACCTGGCCCCGAGAGATATTGTAGCCAGGGCCATCGACAATGAAATGAAAATTAACGGTACCGAACATGTTTACCTTGATTGCCGTCATTTTAGTAAGGAAAAATTTATTGAACACTTTCCAAATATCTATGAGAAATGCCTTGGCATTGGAATTGATATCACACAACAGATGATACCGGTGGCCCCCGCCGCCCACTATAGCTGTGGTGGAATTAAAACGGATGTATGGGGCAGTACCTCTATAAAAAATTTATATGCAGCCGGTGAATGTGCTTCTACAGGCTTACACGGCGCTAATAGACTCGCCAGTAATTCTTTGCTGGAAGCAATGGTATTTGCACACCGGGCCTATAAAGCGGTAGTACTTTCTACAAAAGCAAGGGAAGCGAATCAGGAATCCACAGTGAATGGCCGTGTGCCTGATGTAAGCCAGGTACCCAATTGGAAATCAGAGGGCACCAATGCCCCCAAGGAAATGATCCTGATTACACAAAGTGTAAAAGAATTGCGTTTACTGATGAGTGACTATGTGGGTATTGTTAGAAACAATGAACGCTTGCACCGCGCAATGAAACGGCTGGATTTATTATATGAAGAAACAGAAGCGTTGTATGAAAAGACCGCCGTGTCGCCGCAGTTATGCGAATTGCGTAATATGATTACCGTGGCCTACCTGGTAGTGAAATGTGCAGAATTCCGGCATGAAAGCAGGGGCCTGCATTTTAATACCGACTACCCGGAGAAGAGTGAACGAGTGCAAAATATTACTTTTTAATAATTGCATTCCGGCGGCAATGCAAGGTCATTCTCCCGAATCCGTCGCAGGGGTCGTATTTGTCCTGCACTATTCGTTTTCCACCATTTATCCTGTAGTGGGCATTCCATTATCTTTGCAACATGTATTACCTGGTTTATGGTTTCCTGTACCTGGTTTCCCTGCTGCCATTTTTTATATTGTACTTCATCAGTGATATTGTTTACGTTTTAATGTATCATATCATTGGTTATAGAAAGAAGGTAGTGATGGACAATCTCGCCATTGCCTTTCCGTTAAAATCATTACCGGAACGTAAAAGTATTGCCTCCCGGTTTTACAGCAATTTTGTGGATACGTTTATCGAAACCATCAAATTACTCTCCCTCAGTGACAAGGCTTTCGAAAAAAGGTGCACCGGTGACTTCAATAGCATAAATAAGTTGGCTGCAGCAGGCCGCAATATCCAGTTGATGGGCGGCCACCAGTTTAACTGGGAGTTTGCCAACCTGTTGTTTAG
>JBBQOJ010000259.1:0-5257 GCA_038330815.1 Chitinophagales bacterium
GATATACCAGCCTATTGGAATGAACAATATCGCATCTACCTGGGCGTTACGGTGCCGGATGACAAACGAGGATGCCTGCAGGATATTCACTGGAGCCATGGAAGCTTTGGTTACTTTGCTACTTACAGCCTGGGAAGTTTATACGCGGCCCAGTTATATGCAGCAATTGGAAGAGAAAATCCGTCTTTGGAAGGGGAACTTGCCTCAGGAAAAAATAATTCTTTGCATACGTGGCTGAAAAAGAATATTTACGGGCACGGTCGCTACTTTGGTTCAGAAGAACTATGTAAGCTTGCCACAGGGGAAACATTACAATCATCTTATTTTATTAATTATGCCACAGGAAAATACCAACAAATTTATTCGCATTAAAATAGCTGTTATGTCAAAAATATTATTCAAAGGAAGTGTTGTAGTCGCGATTGTATCCGCTTTATTGTTACTCATCGCTGGCAGCAGTTGTAAAAAACTGGCAGCAGCTGCAGGTAACCGAAGCGCGCTAGAAGCACTGTTTGAAGAAAATATATTAAACAGGAATTTTGTTGTGCACCTTGCCACTGACAATGGTACCGATCTTACCGCTCAATATACCGGTTACAATTTTATACTAACGAAAACAGATTCCTACTATAATGGCCCTATGACCGGCACCAAAGGAGGTGTTACTTATTCGGGCACCTGGGCCTGCAATGATGATTTTGGGAAACTCACCATTAGCCTTACCAACCCGGCTACCCCACCCCAGTTTAATTTTATCAACCGCTCCTGGCGTTTTACAAAGAAAGCCTTTCCCATCATGGAACTGGCTCCATGGGGCAGTACAGAACCTATGGTATTGCACATGGAAAGGCGGTAAGGCGGGTATTAACATTTTGTTTTTTTATTAACACTATACAATTTTAAGTACTGTATGGAGTTATTTAGCTGGAACGGATTATATCAAATACGTTGCAGTTAATAAGAACAAAATCTCCCCACCTATGATAACCAGCTTTGTAACCAGGGCCAGCTACCTGTTATTTCTATTACTCATCACCATCGCCGGGAAGGCTCAATTATCAGCCAATTTTTCAGCAACCAATATTACGGGTTGTGCTCCCTTACTGGTTAACTTTGCCGATAAGTCAACAGGCAATCCAACCCAATGGAAATGGGATTTGGGCAACGGAACGATCTCCTTTCTTCAAAATCCTTCTGTAAGTTATTTTAACCCGGGCCTTTACACCATCAAACTGGTAGTCACCAATGCCGCCGGTTCCGATTCCATCGTAAAAAGCCAATACATCAATGTTTCAGCCAAACCGGTAGTGCAGTTTTCGGCGCCCGTAACCAGGGGCTGCTTTCCCTTGTCGGTTGCCTTCACAGATCAAAGCCTCCCCGGAACTGATACCATACAAACATGGCAATGGGATTTCGGGGATGGATTTTCCTCTTCCCTAAAAAACCCGGTACACATTTACAAAACAGCAGGAAATTTTAATGTTACCCTCCGGGTGATCAATAGCAAAGGGTGTTTAAATACCTTGTCTAAATCCGAATACATCAAGGTAAGTGGCGGCCCGAGAGCAAACTTCAGTAACAGTGCACCCAACGTATGCAGTGCCCCGGTTACCATTAATTTTAATAACCTTTCTACCGGCTCCGGAACCCTCAGTTATTTGTGGCAGTTTGGGGAAGGCAATTCTTCTACCGAACAGCATCCCTCCCATGTTTATAACTTGGCCGGGACCTATACCGTGACCCTGATCGTAACAAATACGAATGGTTGTACTGATACCATCACCAAAAACAATGCGTTTAGTGTAGGGAATGTATTCCCGGCTATCAACGGTAACGCTGAGGCATGCGTAGGTAGTGCGATCGTAATCAGCAATGGTTCAACGCCGGCACCATCCTCCGTTACCTGGTATTTTGGAGATGGTACTACTTCCAGCGAGATCAACCCCGTAAAACAATATACTACCCCGGGTACCTACCAGGTAAAACTGGTGGCTAATTTTGGCAGCTGCGTAGATTCGGCTTTTAAAACAGTGACCGTTTTACCTAAACCAACCGCCCGCTTTAGCAATACCGACAGTAACAGTTGCAGCAATCCCTTCACCGTTAACTTCACACAACTTGCCATTAACGCAACAGGTTATCAATGGGATTTTGGTGACAACACTTTCTCTACCCTGGCAAACCCGGTGCATACTTATACTAATTATGGAACCTATACTGTAAAACTGGTGGTAACAAGCGCCAACGGATGTACCGATGTATTCACTAAAACAAACCTCGTCAACATTATTCGCCCTGCAATAACATTCAGCAACCTGCCTGATAGCGGCTGTGTTCCATTTACTAAAAAGTTTGTTGCAGCTACCACGTCCGTAGATGCCGTGGTAAGCTACCTGTGGAATTTTGGGGATGGTGCTACCTCCACCAGTGTTAGTCCTACCCATACTTATACAACACAGGCGGCCTTTGATGTTTCGCTTATCATTCGCACTGCAGGGGGCTGTAGCGATACCGCAGTCATTAGCCGTGCAATAGTTACCAACAGTAAACCGGTAGCAGCCTTCAGTGCGTTGCCCAGAGAAGCTTGTGCCCGTTTCCCGGTTGCCTTCCGCGACCAAAGTACCGGAAATCCTACCAGGTGGTACTGGACTTTCGGTGATGGCAACACCTCCGTCTCCCGAAACCCCGAACATATGTACAGCGATACCGGTTACTATGATATCACGCTGGTAGTATGGAATAGCGGATGCCAGGACACCCTGCGTATGACCGACTACATCCATGTTAATCCACCGATTGCCCGCTACGAAGAATCCTTTGATTGTACCCGTCCAATGGAACGATCATTTACCAACACATCGGTGGGTGCGGATGAATGGTTGTGGGATTTCGGGGATGGCAGTACGTCTACCCAACAACATCCAAAACATACTTTTGCCCTGCCTGGTGATTATTCAGTGGGGTTAACAGTACGTAATCGTGCCTCGGGCTGTGATTTTACTACTGTGAAAACGCTCCGGGTAGTAAATGTAAAAGCAGGGTTCTATGCATCCGATACCATTATCTGTAAAGGGAATAATCTTTTTTTCAACACCAACCTGAGTTTGGCGGCCGTTGCTAATTTTCAGTGGGACTTTGGAGATGGCCAACCGCTTTATTCTACTACCGCCAATTCAACCAGTCATTTTTATACCAGTTCCGGAAATTTTAATGTCCGTTTAATAACTACGGATATACTTGGCTGCAAGGATACGCTGACCAAACCTACGTACATTCGTATTGACGGCCCAACAGCCGTTTTTACACCTTCTGTACCTGGCACCTGTTTAAATAACCTGGTTTCCTTTAATGACGCCTCTTACAGTGACAGTATTCACCCTATCCAAACATGGACCTGGAAATATGGCGATAATACCACCGAAACCCTCACTACGCCTAATACCAGTCACTTGTATACCACACCCGGGGCCTACACGGTTAACCTTAAAGTAACCGACAGCAAAGGCTGTACAGATAGCGTGAACATTGCAATACCGGTGGTAATCTCAAAACCGGAGGCAAAGTTTGCCCCACTCGATTCTGTATCGTGCCCTACCAAACAAGTGCGGTTTTCCAATGAGTCTACCGGACCAGGGTTAACTTACGTATGGGAATTTGGAGATGGCAACACTTCTGTTGAGCAGCACCCGGTGCACGATTATGCAGCAGATGGCTCTTATACGGTAAAACTGGCTATCCGCGACCAGTATGGCTGTACAGACAGTGTAACCAGGGCCACCGCCATTACTATTGTTACACCCGTCGCCAGTTTTTCCATGAGCGATTCGTTCAGTATTTGTCCGCCACTCATTGTACAATTCACCAATATATCCCAATACGCGGAGGCACAAAACTGGGATTTTGGGGATGGTACAGGGGCTACTATTGCACAACCGTCTCATTTTTATAACTACCCGGGCACCTACACGGTTACACTAACAGTAACGAGTAAAGGCGGTTGTGAATCAATAATGAAAAAAGACATTGTTGTGAATGGGCCAAAAGGTACCTTCACTTACAATCCTACCAACGGTTGTAACCCGGTTACCATAAATTTTGTAGCACAAACCAAGGACAGAATCTCCTTCATCTGGGATTTTAATGATGGGGCTACCGTTAGTACGCTCGATTCGATGGTATCGCATACCTATACTAACCCTGGCATTTATCTCCCAAAAATGATTTTGTTTGATGCCAATGGTTGCCAGGTACCAATCACTGGTAAAGACACCATTATTGTAAATGGCATTACCGCCCAATTCAACTTCCTTGATAAACCAGTGTGTGATAATGGTACGGTAACTTTCAACAATACCTCAGTTAGCAATGATATCATCACCGGCTATCAATGGACCTTTGGCAATGGGCAGGGTTCTACCGATCAAAACCCGCAATTTAATTACGATGCTACCGGGTTATTTTATCCAAAATTGCTGGTAACCACATTAAATGGTTGCAAAGACTCTATCCAATCCGCAATTCCGGTTAAGGTAGTAAGGTCACCGAATATTAATATGACAAGTACCGCCAATGGTTGTACGCCGCTGGCAGCAACATTCCGCGGGGTGGTGAATATTCCAGATACTTCAGCACTCAACTGGTACTGGAACTTTGGCAACGGGTTAACTTCCCTGGGTCAAAATCCTGCAATACAGAATTTCACCACTGCGGGGGTATTTAATCCTTATGTGGTGGCTACCAATAGTAGTGGCTGCAGTGACACGGCTACCCTTTCTCTTGAAGCATTTGGTATTCCGGTGGTTAGTGCAGGAACTGATACCACCACCTGCAACAAGGGCGGCGTACGCTTAAACGCAACGGGCGCAGCCACTTACACCTGGAGCCCGGCGGCAGGCCTCAGTTGTACCACCTGCCCTTCGCCAATCGCCCAGCCGGATTCTGCCAGCAAATACATTGTAAGCGGAACCAGCGCACAGGGTTGCGTGGGCACCGACACTGTACTGGTAAAAGTGCAATATCCATTTAAAATTAAATACAGCAACCCCGATACCCTTTGTAAAGGCCAATCCGTTAAGCTCTTTGCGAGTGGTACAGATAGTTTCGAATGGTCGCCCTCAACAGGACTGAATAGCACCAATACGGCTGTACCGGTAGGCGCCCCTGATACCAGCATTACTTACCGGGTAATCGGTACAGATAAATGGGGATGTTTTAAAGATACCGGCTATGTAGCGGTTAAGGTCTACCCCATTCCAAG
>JBBQOJ010000260.1:0-5231 GCA_038330815.1 Chitinophagales bacterium
ACACAATAAATTCTTCATAGCCTGCTACTATTAGAATTGGTTCAGGCATACAATCTACAATAAGGTACAATAATTTAAAATAACCAGTAGTACCTAAATTGAATTTGTATGTTTTGCCCTATTTTTGCCAAAATTATTTATAGCATGGAAACAACAAAAAAATCTACCGGCCTCTACTGGATACTTTTCTTCGCTTCATTGGTGGCAGCCGTATTGGTGTATATGGTTGGCGGTGGCTACTGCTCAATGGTGTTACCATTCATTGTCACTTTTTTTGCCAAGGCATTGGACCTGATGTAGCTGATGGCAGCAGTTTTTTTTCTATTTGAGGCTTTTTACGATGGTGGCAAATTCGGCGGCCACCAGTGATGCTCCTCCTACCAAACCCCCGTCCACATCTGGCTGGCCAAAAAGTTCCGCGGCATTGGCTGCCTTAACACTTCCGCCATAAAGGATCGATATGCTATCTGCAATCTCGGCGGAGTACTGTGTTGCCATTACCGCACGAATATGAGCGTGCATTTCCTGCGCCTGTTCGCTACTGGCTGTTTTACCGGTACCTATTGCCCAAATGGGTTCGTAGGCAATCACAAAATTGGTAAGCTGTTCATCTGTTAAATGAAACAGGCTTTCTTTTAACTGGTTTTCAACATAGCTGTTTTGATTGCCGGCTTCCCGTATATCAAGTGCTTCTCCACAACAGAATATCGGCTTTAGGCCATAGTCGAAACATATATTTACTTTCTCCGCCAATAGTTCATTCGACTCATTAAAGTATTCGCGGCGTTCGCTGTGGCCAATGATTACATACGGCACCCCAATACTTTTCAGCATTTCAACACTCACTTCACCAGTGTAGGCACCCGACGCTTTGCTGTAACAATTTTGGGCCGCCACCAACACATTTTCTTTTCCGTCGATTTTATTTTTAATATTTACCAGGTAAGGAAATGGAACTCCCATTACCACTTCCTGGTTTTCTCCAGGCGCGATAGCATTGCTGAATAAATCACTTACCAATGTTTCCGCCTGCTCGAGCGTAAGATTCATTTTCCAGTTAGCCGCAGCTATTTGTTTTCTCATGTTGTTGTATTATGATTGAATATAAAGATGATGTAAAAGATTAATTTCTACTGTTGTTAATTGGTGACCTTTCAATTTTTTCCAGTTATTGATGTGTTCTACCATTTTGTCAAAGGTATACCTTTCTTTCCCCCATGTAAAATTGGATATAAATTTTGGCGGAAAGCCCTCCCCAAAAATATTACAGCCTACTCCCGCTACCGTACCCGTATTAAAACTGGTGTTAATGGCGGCCCTGCTGTAATCGCCCATTAACAGCCCGCATTTAAGGCCAGCCGGTATATAATCGTTGTGGGGCCCGCTCCATACCCGCACCTCGCCTGCCGTATTTTTAAGGTTTGAATTGGTGGTTCCTGCACCTAAATTGCACCACTCCCCAATCACACTATCCCCCAGGTAGCCATCGTGCGCTTTATTGCTATAGCCAAACATCACTACATTTTTTATTTCACCGCCGGCAGTGCAGTAAGGGCCAATGGTAGTGGCGCCATATATTTTTGAACCCATTTTAACTACTGCACCCTCACCAACCGCTATCGGCCCTCGAAGCATAGTACCCTCCATAACCAGGGCATTTTTTCCAATATACACCGGCCCTTCTATTGCGTTGATGATACAATGTTCTATTGTAGCCCCTTCCTCCAGGAAAATATACTCCTCCCCGGTAACGCGGTTAGTGGCAGAAAGCGGCTGAGAGGGTCTACCTGCTGTGATCATTTTGTAATCTTCCCGCAACGCCCAGTCGTTTAATTGAAAAATGTGCCAGGGATGGGTTAATTGTTTCAGCCGGTAACCATCCTGCCAGTTTTGCGGCAGGGTCTTTCCTGTAGTCAAAGTTTCATTAAGCAAATTAATCCAACCGGGTTCGGGAATATAGTGGGCTCCTATCGAAACGATGGCCGTTTCATTTGCACCAGGCAGTTCATTACCTGCAGAAAAAAAAGAGGCGGAGACGGAGATGGAAGGTGATATTAAATTTTGCCATTTTTCACGGAGGGTTAGTATACCTACCCGTATGTCTGCTGTGTGGCGCGTTGCGGTGAAGGGATAGAGCCCTGCCCGATGGTTGTTATCATCCAATAAAATTTTCACCATTTAAAATTAGGCAAAATCTTTGTCAGTCAACCAACCGGCTTACCCCTAAAAATCATACCTCCTGCATGTGAAAGCATTGTAAGGGAATAAAAAAATCCCCCCGGAAAAACCGGAGGGACTCAAAGTATAGCCATGAAAAACAAACTTTAGTAAAGTACTAATTCGCTTTCTTTTCGTAACGCCTCTTAAACTTGTCAATACGTCCTGCTGTATCCACCAATACATTTTTACCGGTATAAAACGGGTGAGAAGTATTTGAAATCTCTAATTTTATTACAGGGTAGTCTTTTCCGTCTTCATGTTGAATGGTTTCATTTGAATTGGCGGTGGAACGACTAAGAAAAGTAGTTCCATTACTCATGTCTTTGAACACCACGAAACGGTAATTCTTTGGATGCAAATCTTTTTTCATAATAATAAAAGTTTGTGCATGGATTTTGCCATGCTTTTTTTTAAGGTGCAAATGTAAGCTGTTTTTGTTAAAATACAAACTTAACAGCGCTGGCACTATTAAGGCCAATTTCAATTGCAACCAAAACGACGGCTAATGCCCTTTGAATCTTAACTTTTCATATTGGTTTGTTGCAGTGCGATGCCTAAATTCCAGCCTTTGGACGCCTGTATCACTTCTTGTAAGTCATCAATTTTCTTGCCGGTTACCCTGATGATGTCATCCATAATGGCCACCTGCACTTTAATGCCGCTATCTTTTATCAGTTTTACAATTTTCTTTGCATCGTCCTGTTTAATGCCGTTTCTTACAATCACCTCCTGTTTAACTATCTTACCGCTTTGATGAGGCTCCTTGCTTAAGTCGTATATTTCGGCTGCCAATCCCTGTTTCATGCTCCTGCTGATCAATACGTCCGTAATCTGGCTCAGTTTCATTTCGCTATCGGCCTCCAGGTTCACTTTAAATTCTTTCTTGTTTAAATCAATCACTACATGACTTCCTTTAAAGTCGAACCGGTTGGTAATTTCTTTACTCACGGTATTGATTGCGTTATCCAGCGTTTGCAGATCAACCTTGCTGGCAAAATCGAATGATGGCATATACAATGTGTGTTTAATAGATGTAGTGCAAATATAAAAAACACAACCCAATAATGAGTTGTGTTTTTATTAGCGGAAGGTATAGACTAGTTACCTGCCTTTACACGGTTTTGTTCGGTTCCTGCACCACCGGTATTTCTTTTCTGTACACCTTTGATAGGTTTGCCAAAGCGGTAGCCAAAGCTGATGGTAGCCACCCGGGAATCCCTCACTTGCCTAAATTTTGCTTCTGTTTGCTGGAAATTAATTTCACCGTTCACCTTCATGGTATATAAGATGTCGCGGACATTTAATTTTAAGGTGCCTTTGTTCTTCAGTACTTGTTTCTGAATGCCGGCATTTAACTGGCCCATCGGCTTGATAATAATTTGTCCCTCAATACCCCTGGTACGGTAAAAGCCGGAAATTTCTGCGCTCCACCCCTTCTTGAACTTAAATTGATTATTTACATTTAATACCCAGTTGCCACCTTTAACATTAAGGTATTCACCATTTAGCATTCCTTTATAATCATTGTAATTTGCTTCTGTGTATACAATGGTGGTCCACCATTTGGCAACCGGCACCTGGGCATTAACAGAAATACTGGCGCTGTTAGCCGATCCGAAATTACCCTGTTTTACAATGGTAGCGTAACCTTTCTGCTCAAAGGTTTCATTGAAAAGATCCTTTGTATTGGCATAATTTAGGGTAGTTGTCAGGTACTGGTTGTAGGTATGTGAGGCTTCAAAAGTATGTGCATACGATGGGCGGAGAAAAGGATTACCCGATCCATACGTATACTTATCAATAAAAAACAGGAAAGGGTTTAGGTCCTCGTAGTCGGGCCGGTTAATCCTGCGGCCATAAGAGAAACCAAACTGATTTTTATCATTGACATTGTAACTTACAAACATGGTTGGGAACAAGCTGGTATAACTTCGGCTAAAGGCGCTGTCCTGGCGCATGGGGTTACCAAACTGGCGGCCATCATAGTTAGTGTTTTCTAAACGCAAGCCTGCCTGCAGTCCCCATTTTTTTACCTGCCGGTTCATATTCACGTAAGCGGCATTGATGTTTTCCTTATAAATAAATTGGTTGGTTTTATCGTAATCCGGTGTTAGTATGTCTCCCACTGCATTGTAATAACCGGCTGTATTGTCTGTCTCTACATAACTGGATTTTACACCAGTCTCAATTTTTAAATTATTGGCCAAGGGATGCGCATAGTCAACCTTTGCTGAATAGATATTTACCAGCGAGGGGAGTCGACCTATCAGGTTATCGCTGTTCTTCCTGTTCCATTGCGGTGTAAAAGAAGTATTAATAAATTCCTGGTTGCGAAAAGCATCATAGGTAAGGTAGTCCACGTCGGCGGTTAGTTCCCTACCGGTAGAGTCGAACTGGTGGCGGTAATTCAAATTAATGGCGCCATTCTTCCAGTTGGCATTCTCATAAGCCGAGGCAGTAACGATGGAATCTACTACGCCTATTTTACTTTTAAGGTAACTGGTGTTTTCAGCTGTTTGGGTGGAGGGTGCAATAAAACCGGTTACCACAATACCAAGGGTGGTTTTTTTATTGGCGTAAAAATCAACCCCCACTTTTGCATTGTAATTGTTATTATACCGCATTTCGTTGGCGGTTTGTTCAAAAATGGCGTTGATGGTTTTATCGGCGTTTTTGAACTTGCGTTGAATGGTTAACTGGTTGAAATTTTCCCGGTAGTTGGCACCCAGGCTTCCAAACACGTTAAACCTACCATTGCGATAGTTTAGGTTTAGGCTATTGTTTGTCTTTTCATTTGCTCCTTGTCCGTAGGCGAGGTTTACACTTCCGTTAAAACCTTTTTGCTTATTCTTTTTGGTTTTGATATTAATAATGCCTGAGTTGCCCGCTGCATCGTACCTGGCAGAGGGGTTTGTCATAATTTCAATTTGTTCCAACTGGTTGGAGGGCATGGAGCGTAAAAGATTGGCCAGGTCGGCCCCGGAAAGGTAAGCAGGTTTACCATCCAACTG
>JBBQOJ010000261.1:0-5195 GCA_038330815.1 Chitinophagales bacterium
TAGGGGAGGGCCTATATTATAACCGCAAACCGGTATTCCGAATGGCCAAAAAATTAAAGGGCTCCAACCGTTTTACCCTGTTTTTTGGAAAATGGAATTACATCAACAGTTTTGCAATAATGTCGCTCACCCGGCTGATTATTACCAGCGGCATACCGGTGGTATTTTTCTATATCATCTCCTATAATTACGAACAAAACCTGGGCCTTCGGCATAAGCAATTGAATTTTATTAACCGGTTGATGACCAAACACCCGGTGAAACCGGCGCAGGCTGTCGTTACTGCCCTGCCCGCGCCTCCAGGCGTATATTACGATGGCAACCAGGTATACCAGGTATCTTATGTGTCACCGCAACGCGTACATACCGAATTTAAGCAACCTGTTTACAACACAGAGGAAAAAGCCACCCTCGCCCTACTGCGGGTCTTCAGGCTATACCGGTCTGAAAGAGGTGTCGAATCGGAAAAGTTATATGTTACCGCTACGCCGGACAATGTGTATCTTTTTAATCACCTGCTCAACGATGCTATCTATCAAAATAAGGGTACGGTTAGTTATGGTAAAACCCAGCTACCCGACCGCTTCATCAGGGTGCAGTCTGTCAACCTTAATTACCAGTACCCTAACCTCTTCTCCGGCAACTGGTTTAACGGGGGGGTGTTTTGGTTATTGCTGGTAATCGCCATGGTTATTTTCTACTTTATAGTAACTAATATTGTAAAAAAACTGTTTGCTTTCAACCTGCCCGACCTGGAAACCTGGAAGCAACTGGATCATGAAATATTAGTGAACAACGATTCCATGCAACCCATTTTTGTGATTGGTTTGCCCGGCTCGGGCAAGAAGAAATACCTGTTGGATAAAATTAATTCCGGTGAAATTACCGCAGAAGGCGGCACCCCATTTTATTACAATGCCCTTCATAAAGAAAAGAACAATGTATTTATCGCGGAGCTAATCAATATACCTTCTTCAGGAAGTGAAGCCAGGGATGAAGCCAACTGGAGCAAGTATACCGGCCAGGTGTTTGATCCCCGGCACCGCATGATCATTGTTAATCATTTTGAATACAATATCCACGATCCGGTATCAAACCGGTGTAAACTGGAGTTTTTGGAACGGCTGTTTCTTGAAAGCAAATGCAGGATTATTATCTTGTCTACCATTCACCCGGTAGCATTTCTCGATTCTGCCATGGAACATGTAGCAACCCCTGATACAAAATCGATGCCAGGGCAAGACCTTGAACGATGGCATGTATTGCTGGGGCATTACCGTATTGTGGTGCTTCCCCTGCAATTGCGTTCTTCGGGGGTTTTGCAAATGGCCGTTAAAGGAAATGTAATTGACAAAGTCTCCGGCAAAGCAGTGACCGATGTAGTAGTCAGCATTGTAGGCACCAACCAGGAGGCAACAACAAGAATGGACGGAAGTTTTATACTGCCGGAACAGCCCCTGCCTTTTGAGATGCTGGCCTCACTGCGGGGTTACAAAACAACTGCGTGTACGATTACCGAATATAGCGAACTGGCCAACATTGTCATTGAAGAAGGGCCATCCAACCGATGGGCAAAGATGGTACGCCAGGAAACCAACCATACTTATTTTCTTACCAAATTGCAAACACCGGCTTTTGAAGCCGGCAAAGCATTGCCGGAGGAAGTGAAGCTGGCGAAGTTTGATGAACTGGCATTTAAACTACAGGTAAGCTCCCACTATTTTTATATGTATATCTGGCAGTCACTTACCAAGGAAGAAAAGTTTTTGTTGTACGATTTGGCGGAAGACAACCTGGTGAACGCTTTTGATGACTACAATCTTAGTATGTTGATTGCAAAGGGCCTGGTGATAAGGCCCGATGGCACCCTAAAACTATTTAACAAAGGATTCCGCAACTTTATCCTCTCGGCTATTGGAAATGGAGAGGCGATGAAAATTAAAAGACAAATTAGTGAAAACGGTAACTGGAATACCCTGAAGTACCCACTGCAACTAGTGATCCTGGCAATCCTGGCTTTTTTACTTACATCGCAGGAAGAAGCCTTTGCCAAGCTCATCACCTATGCGGCTGCACTTGGCGCCGGTGTTCCTGCAGTGTTAAAAATATTCACACTGTTTGATAAAAGTTCCACTAAATCCACTTAGCTGCCTTGCTGGGGTGGTGGGCCTACCTTCGGCAATGACGTAGTATTTTAAATTTGTATGTATATTTAAAGATGGTTTTATCCCCGCGCTCATTGTTGCTGATTAAACATGCGTATATGGGTAAACGTTACCTTTAAAATGAATAATATGATGCGTTGGTTGAAGGGAGTGATGATAGTCCTGGTGGTATTGAGCGTAGTGTATGTAATGGGACCCCGCCCGGCCACCCCCCGGTACGAAAAAGCACTGCCGGTGGTACCCGCCGTTCCATTGCTGGAAGAGATGATTGCTGCCAGGGAAGCCGGGTTTAGGTTGAGGCCCGATAATGAAGCAAGGATTGTTTGGGCAAATGATTCCCTAAAAATGAAAACCCCCTTCGCCCTTGTTTACCTGCATGGTTTTTCCGCTTCCCAGGAAGAAGGTGACCCGGTGCATCGCAACATCGCAAAGCAGTTTGGCTGTAACCTCTACCTGTCGAGGTTGGCCGAACATGGTATTGATACCAGTGAACAATTGTTACACCTCACCGCTGAAAAATATTGGAAAAGTGCGCAGGAGGCGCTTGCTATAGGCAGGCAGTTGGGCAATAAAGTAATATTGATGGGTACCAGTACAGGTGGTTCGCAGGCCCTGCAATTGGCAGCTGCCTATCCCAATGAAGTGGTGGCATTGGTGCTGTATTCTCCCAATATTGCTATTAACGACCCCAATGCCTGGATATTAAATAATCACTGGGGACTGCAGATTGCCCGGCTGGTAAAAGGCGGCAACTATAACTACCCGGAAGACACCCGGCCGGTATACAAACAATACTGGAATTCGCCCTACCGCCTCGAAGCGGCAGCGGCGCTGGAAGAAATGCTGGAAACTTCCATGCAACCTGCCACCTTCGCCCAGGTAAAACAACCTGCATTAATGCTGTATTATTATAAAGATGAACTACACCAGGATAAGGTGGTAAAAGTAAGCGCCATGAAAGAGATGTTCGCCCTGCTGGGTTCTGCAGATTCGGTGAAGCGTGCCATTGCCCTGCCCAACACCGGCAACCATGTTATTGCTTCCCCGATAAAATCCGCCGACATCGGGAGCGTGCAAAAAGAAACAGCGCGGTTTTTAGAGGAGGTAGTGCATCTTTCCAAAGTGGGGCAATAGTAACCGGTGAAAATTATAGTTTTGCTAACAGTAACGGGTACCTGCCAAAAGAATTCAGCCTATGTTTTGGAAGAAAAAGGGCGGAAGTGCCGCCAATCAACATTGATATACAAAAAATGCTTAGTCAGTTGGCAATGCCACCCATAAATACCTGTTACGAAAGATGGTGAAAGAAAATTTTCATACAACCCTTAAGTCTTCCCTGAGGGACCATGCCGGTAAACCAATGCAATGGGTGGAGGGTAATACGGCCATCATTGTGATGCATGGCATTGGCAATGCACTTCCGTTGGAAACGGTGGATAGTTTTGCCAGGGGGTTTATCCGCTGTTACCGCGAAACTTTTGGCTCCGCGATCACCTTGCATCACGTGATTTCTTCCCGCGACCGAAATAAAGTACTTTGGTATGATAACATTGTACGTATCAGGAAGGCTGGCAGCGACCACCACATTGACGTATACGAATATTACTGGGCCGACCTCGCCCAAGACAAAGCCACCTGGAATGATATGAATTCCTGGCTGCGGGGGGTAGTGCAGGGCGCAAAAACCTTTTATGACCGCAATGCCAGCTTTGGGCAGGACTATAAGGATAAAAGCCCTTTCTTCCACAGCACTACCGGCAAGTTTATAGAATGGAGGTACAACTTTTTTCTTACCACCATGTCGAGGCTTTTTATGGCGGTGGATATCACCACCGATGGCCTGATCAAATTACTTTCTTTTATTCCCTTCTTTGGTGGCCTGGCAGCCCGGCTGCTTAAATCGAAGCTCGACTCTTCGTTGCATAGCATCACCAATGTAATCGGCGATGTGGTGGTGTATAATGTTACCGATCCAAAATCAAAATTCTATGCTGTTCGGCATACCATCCGCAGCGGAGCGTTGGATGCGTTGCGCTACCTTATTGAAAAGCCCGCCCACGACTTTCCTGGCTTTAATGATTTGTCGGCGAACGACGGCAAAGGGAAAATGCGTAAGGATGCGTATTATGATCTGCTGGCAGACCAGGAGCCCGCTTACCCGAATATACTTGTTGCCGGCCATTCGCTGGGCAGCCAGGTAGCTTATGATGCAATTAACAACCTGAATGTACTGATTAACCAGGGAAAGCTTGCCAACTATCTTTCAGACGGGTGTTGCAAATGGGGCAACAAAAAAAAGATAAGCTGCCAGTTAAAAGGCCTCGTTACTTTTGGTTCACCGCTTGATAAAATCATTTTCTTTTTGCGGGAAAATGTGCCAGATAAACAATACCTGCGCCAGCAATTGCTCGACCAGTACCACGGGTTTAAAATACACAATCCCAATGCCAACAACAATGAACTTACCAACCGGGGTTACCTACGGATCACGCCCGTGTTAACCTCCCTGTTGAACGATTTACAATGGCGCAACTATTACGATAACAAGGATTACATCAGCGGTGGATTGGATTATTACGGCGAACTCACCAACGTGGACTGCCATTTTAAGACGGGCAAATTTGCTTTTACCCACAGCAATTACTGGGAGTGCAAGGGTTTTTATGAAGATATTATTTATCACTTTTTGCAGCCTGCAAATTGATTATACGCAACTTAAAACAAGTACCATGGAAAATACAAGGCATTCGCAACTAAGCCAGTTTATTAGTGTCGTCCAGAAAAAGGCGGCTACTACTTTAGCAATCGCGATCCTTTTTTCAATGGCAGGAATTGCCCTATTTGCGTGCTTTGTTTTGATGAGCCAGAAAGGCTCTGATTTGATTACCCCCCTAACCGCCATCAAGATATTACTACTGCTTATGGTGGCAGCATTGCTGCAGGTACCCGCCCTGTTGCTGTTTTTATCGGCCGGAAAGGCCAGTAACCAGGTACATCAATTACAAAAGGAACAGGTGAAAATATACGACC
>JBBQOJ010000262.1:0-5193 GCA_038330815.1 Chitinophagales bacterium
GCACCCTGGTTTGAGGAGATGCGGGGGCCAAGATAGAAGGCGATGAACAACACAACGAAACTATCGACAAGCTGCGAGACAACGGTAGAGCCGGTAGAGCGTAACCAAATATAACGTTCGCCAGTCAACCTTTTTATGCGATGGAATATGACCACATCTACCACCTGCCCTACAAGGAAAGCAGTTAATGAACCGATGATGATCCATAGACCCTGGCCGTAGACACTTGCATACGCAACATTCATATCGGGTATACCACTTGAAGCCCTGTTGGTGATCCAAAAATCGGCAGGACTTGTTTGAATAGTAAACCAGATCATGAGGAAAGCATAACTGATTAACCCCGCAGCGAGATACGATAAAAACTTCACTCCTTTTTGGCCATAGTACTCATTAATAATATCGGTCATTATAAACACAAAGGGCCAGATAAGCACCCCCGCTGTAAGGTTGAAAGAGTAATGATTGCCAAACAACAGCAGGTCAAGAGGCTTGATGTGTAAAGTCTTTTCTAATGAAAAAATTTTTACTCCCATAAACTCTGCTATCAATGCATTGGCAATAAAAAAGCCGCCCAGGATGATGAAAAGTTTTGTGCCCCGGTTTTTTAAAATGTTTTGAATCATATTGCACTAGTATAAAAAATAAAATAGTTGCACGACAAAGAAGGCAATATTAGTGTACACCAACCAGCGCGGCAGCGGCTTGGGTTTCTTTAAAACAGCCATCACCAGGATGGAGACCGTAAACAACAAATTAACAAAAATGGCCAATTGCCCCAATACCACCAGGGTACCGGTAACAAAAGGCAGGGGTATCACGCTATCCTCTATTTTGTGGCGCCGGTTATTTATTTCGATATACTGTAGCAATACAAACACTACGAAACTAATGTTGCAAATAAAAGTGAGGCGTGAAAATAATTTCATGTAACCAAATGATTTAATCACAAAATTCTGTTGCTATTGAGAAAAGCTTCTATTTATTCCCATATCAACAACGTACCATCAACCATTTTTACCCGTCAACATGGGTACAAAAGAAAAATGTGCAAAGGCTTCTTCAGTAGTATCTCCCCCCGCATTTTTGGTAATACGTAACATCCGTTGGTTTTCCCCTTCGTCTACCGGTATCACCATCTTTCCGCCTGGCTTTAGTTGCTGTATCAGCTTAGGTGGAAGGAAGGGTGCAGCGGCTGTAATCAGGATTTTATCAAACGGCGCGTAGGTTGGCAATCCCTCATATCCATCCCCAAAAAAAAATTTCAGGTTGGGATATTTGTTTTTAAAAATATACTGCCGGGTTTTGTCGTACAATGCCTTTTGACGCTCAATGGTAAATACCTTTACGCCCATCTCTGCCAACACGGTTGCCTGGTAAATGCTGCCGGTACCTATTTCAAGAATTTTATCGTAGGGCTTTACCTGCAACAATTGAGATTGATAAGCTACCGTATATGGCTGTGAAATCGTTTGCCCCTCGCTAATAGGAAAAGCCCTGTCTTCATAGGCAATTTCATCAAAGGCGCTGTCGAGGAAGAAGTGACGGGGGATATTATTCATTGCGCCCAGTACCGCTTCATCAGTAATACCTTTACCGCGCAGGATATCCATCAGCTTTTTCCGAAGGCCTTTGTGCCGGTATGTATCGTCGTAATTTCTCATAAAATATTTCCAGGATAGTCAATTCCCTTAACCGCTGCAGACATGGCTGTTTTTGTTTACCGGCTGACCGCATCAACCAGGTGCAAGTTAAAAAAATAAAGGAGTAAACGGGTTGCTTACAATTAATTATAAGTTGGCATGTGATTGTCGAAATAGCCATCTACTGCATTGTTCCAATTATCCAGCAGCTGGCTCCTGGCCTGGTAAAGGTTATTACTAATATCGTTAAAGGTTTTCACGCCATTGTTCAACTCCTTGACTGTCTTATTAAAAGTGTCTACTTCTGCCTTGGATGGCTCAGTTTTCTTTTCGAATTCTTTTTTCATTTTTTCGAAAGCGGCTTGTTTTAAGAGGTAGTCGGTAATGACAGGCACTTTTTCATTGGCTTCTTTTATGTAAAATTCGAGCAAACGCCGGCAGTTGGTGACCAATGAATTGTCACCTTTAAACGCAGGTAGATTTCCCAACTTCGCAATTCCTTCCTGGGCATTTTGTAAAAGGGCATTTTTATTTTGCTCGATTCCGTTGATGTTCTTCTTTTCAATAGCATCCACCAGGTAAGTTTCCTGTTTAAAGCTTTTAAAAAATACCAGGTAGATCGGGTGGTAATAACTGCCGGTTTCATTTACCTGTTTTATCATATCACCAATTTCATCCTTACCGCTTACCAGGTTGATTTTGTGCACCGCCGCAAATTTCTTTTCTGCCTCCGACAATGAAGCGCTGGCATCATCCATTTTTTTATCTACCATTTCCTTGGCCAACAGGTAGGCTTCCATCAGGTCGTATGACTGCTCCGCAATCTCTTCCATATTTACGATCTTGCTGTAATCTTCATTCAAGGCATTATAGTAGAGTTTCATGAAAGCAACAGCCGAATCGCGATAAGATTTATCACTTTTAAAAGAAGGCATACTGCTGATATTCATCCTGCTTTCCTGTATCTCATTCAGCAATTTATTTTTTAATCCGTCTACTTTCTTAGCCTTCTTTCCATGAGAGGAAGCACTGTTATAGGCAAGAAACCTTTTAGCAATGGTATGGTGCTGCTTGCCGATAAATCCCAGGTATTCAACGGGATCATCAAAGTTTTGCGCTGCAACCGGGCTTGTTAAAAATGTGGTCAACACCAGGCATACAAAAATGAGAAATTGTTTCATAGTTTTTATTTGGATAAAGTTGATAAAGAAATTTCGGCGTATTTATTGCAGCCAATCCAACATTATTTTATAGGATTCGGCAATATAGTGGTCTTTTTCAATTCTTTTAATATTGATATCATTTACGGCCTTGCTTTGTGCTGTGATCAACTGCTGGCGTTGCTGGTCAAGGCTATTATTGTCGGCCTTCAAACCCGTTGATCCGTCAGCGGCATCAATCGCAGCATACCTATCCCTGACTGACTTGTAATAATTAATATATCCCTGCCATTGCAGGGGTATGCTTCTTACTCCCGACGTTCCCTTAAACCAATCAACAAAGCCTTCGATGGCCTTAAAATTAGGATCAACTGCTACTCTTCCTGCACTGTTGCTTTTTAGTACGGCGAATGGAATAGGTGCCAGTGGCTGGTAGATAGCCGTTTTGGAAAGATCGGGTTGCAGGGCCGACGCATTGCTTTTTTCACGAAACCGATCCATGGCATACATATCGGGCAACTCAATATCCGGCCGCACTCCTTCCCATTGTGTGGTAGATCCATCCACCCGGTAAAATTTCCCCGTGGTTACTTTTACATAGCTATCGTACCCGGCAGATTTTGAAAAATTGCCACTGGTATCCATTGGAAGTATCACTTGTGCAGAACCTTTTCCATAAGTAGCACTGCCTACCACCAGGGTCCGGTGGTAATCCTGCAGCACGGCGGATACCAGTTCAGATGCGGATGCACTAAGGGTATTTACCATCACCAGCAAGGGTCCATCATAAATGGTACCCCGGTTGGGATCCCGTAAAAACCGAACTTTGCCTGTTTTATCCCTGGTAGAGGTAAGCGAACCTTCACTGATAAATATACCTGCCAGTTCAAGCGCTTCTTTCAGCGAACCACCGCCATTGAACCTTAGGTCTAATATCAGGCCGTCAATAGTATCTTTTTTCAATTTTACTACTTCCTTTGCCACATCGTTGGAACAGCCGTTGGTGTTGTCTTCATCACCTTCCTTCACATAAAATCCAGGCAGGGTGATATAGCCCACTTTTTTTGGCCCATGGAGGATATAACTCTTTACCACACCTTCTTCGTCCGTTATTTTTTCTCTTGCCAACACTGCTGTTTTTTGAGCCCCACTCACGGTGCGGACAGTGATGGTAATCTGCTCATTGGAACTGCCTGCAAGTATACTGCCGAGTTGCTGCTTGCTCGTTTCGGCCAGGAGCAGTTCGGGCTGATTACCTGGTCTTATTTTTAATATCACATCGCCCTTGTGCAGTTCACCGTTTCTCCAGGCGGGGCCACCCGGTACAAGGTAACTGATCTCCCATTCTCCCTTTTCGTTCTCCGCCATTTCAAAACCAGTCGAATACTCCAGGCCACTCATCTCTGTATCAAAATCGGCCTTGGAGGCGGCATTCATGTATTGGGTGTGCGGATCGTAACACCAGGAAATGGCCGAAAGATAGTCATCCTCGAGGGGGCCTTGTGCCTGCGACAAGGCTGACAATTTTCCTTGCACCCATTGTAGTTCCTGCTTACGTACCTCCTGCCGTGCCTTAACTTCCAATGTCGCAAAATTGGGTGGCATTTCGGTGTAATTGGTGGCTTTTTTGGTGCTATCCATCACCACATCGACCATACTTCGCAATACCTTCGATTTTATATATTGCTGCCACAATTGGTAGATGCCGTCACTGTTGGCGACATAGTTACTCAATGGCCAGTTAAGCATGCCTGGCTTTGCAAAATCGAGCGGCTTATCGGTGACGGATTTAATCACACTATCCGCCCTTAGTAAAGCAAATTTGTAAAGTGCCGTGCTTTTGTCGTAGAAGTTCCATTCTTTTCCGGCCAGTTCATCATCCAGTGTTGTTTTATAAGCAACCAGCTGGTTGATCTCTGCACCGGAGAACAATAATTTTTCATGGTCCAATTGTTCAAGCCAACGATCATACAATCTTAGGGAAGTACTGTCGTTCCACTGCAAGGGCAGGTAATGATGTTGTTCCAGGAAACGACGAAGGGTGGTGCTCTTTTGGCGCAGCGCAGCACTGCCTTGTTGCGCCGAAGCTATCAAAGAATAGCAGGCAAGTATGGATAAATAAAGATATTTCATATTGGAGTAGTAGGGTAAGCGGGTTTGACCGCAAGGTAAAAAAAAAATGCCAGGATTAAACCTGGCATTTCAATAAACCGCTAAGTTGTTTATTTAAGTTTCATATCGCTTACAATACGGGCAATTTTATCATTGCAAACTTTTTCCGCTTCAGCAAATCCTTCGGGACTGTCTAATGTAGTATTTACACTAAAGTAAAACTTGATTTTAGGCTCCGTACCACTTGGCCTGGCAGAAATTATGTTTCAATCAATCAA
>JBBQOJ010000263.1:0-5184 GCA_038330815.1 Chitinophagales bacterium
GGTTTTTCGGCCAACACCGGGTAAACGAATGAGTTCTTCAACGGTCATAGGCACCTGGCCACCAAATTCAGTCACTAATTTTGTCGCCATTCCCACAAGGTGCCTCGCTTTGTTATTAGGGTACGAAATACTTTTAATCAATTGAAATACCGCCTCTACAGGTGCAAGAGCGAGGCTTTCGGCAGTTGGGTAATGTTGAAAAATGGCAGGGGTGGTTAAATTAACTCTTTTGTCGGTACATTGGGCAGAGAGTATCACGGCTACCAGTAATTGGTATGGAGTATCATACAATAATTCAGTGGCTGCATCGGGGGTATTGGTAAGAAAATAATCTATTACGAATTGGTAACGTTGCTTCTTAGTCATAAAAAAATGTCCCGCAGTGTGGCGGGACGAAATTACATTAAATACCGAAATCCGAATTTAAACTTCAGTTGAAAGGGTTGATATCGACCTTTCCGCATAGTTTAAAATATTGTCAACTGCATTTTGTCGTGGAGAAAGTGAAAGTTTTTCCAGGCTGTTGATGGCCGCGGAAATAGCTTCGTACCTTTCACGTAGTATCCAATCGGTTTCTAATGCAGCCTTTAAAACGGCTGATTTTTCTACGGACGACTCATTATACAAGTACTGTACAAGATCCTCCTGTGTAAAGCTGTGCATAGGCAATTTTAGTTGCTTGTTAAAAATATTATTCAAATCCTATTGCTATAAACGCCCTTAAAGTGTGCTTATTGTATAAATATCTTAATTATTTGTTAGCATTGGAAGTCGAAATTATAAACAAATCTTCATTGTCCTTTTTCATCAGGTATTTCTCCCGGGCATATTTTTCAATCGGTCCGGCGTTTAACTTTAGTTGTCTTAATTCCAGTTTGGTATCCTTAATTGTCTCGCTCAGGTGCTGTTCGCTTTTTTGCAGGTCTTTTAGCTTTGCCTTTCTTTTGAATTCAGTCAGGAGATCTTTCTCATTAAAAAACAGCATCCACACCAGGAAAAATGTTCCGGCTAACAGGTATTTGTTTTTAAATAAAGAGGGTATAATTTTATAAATCTTCATGCTGACAATGATAAAATGACAAAGGGTTCATGATGCGGCGGTAATAGTCCGCTGCATCATGAACGCCGGAGCAGGCACCTATTTGCCAAATTTAATCTTTCCCTGCGGATAAATCGCACTGTCGCCCAGCATTTCTTCAATGCGGATCAACTGGTTATATTTTGCTATACGGTCGGTACGACTGGCAGAGCCTGTCTTGATCTGGCCGCAATTTAATGCCACAGCAAGATCAGCAATGGTGGTATCCTCGGTTTCACCACTGCGGTGACTCATAATAGTATTATACCCACCCTGTTGCGCCATACTAACGGCATTGATGGTTTCCGTTAGGGTACCAATCTGGTTAACTTTCACCAATAAGCTATTGGCGATTTCTTCCTTAATGCCTCTTTCAAGCCGGGTAACATTGGTTACAAATAAATCATCACCCACCAGTTGGCACTTGCTGCCTACTGCTTCGGTAAGCATTTTCCAGCCCTTCCAGTCATCTTCTGCCATACCATCTTCGATAGAACAAATTGGATATTGTTTTACCCAGCTGGCCCAGTAATTCACCAGCTCTTCGCTTGTCATTTTTTTGCCATCACTTTTATGAAAGATGTATTTCTTTTCTTTAGCGTTCCACAACTCACTATTGGCGGCATCCATTGCAATCATAATTTGGCTGCCGGTTTTATACCCTGCGGATTGAATAGCTGTTAACACTGTTTCAATCGCTTCCTCGTTGCTTTGGATATTAGGGGCAAATCCACCTTCGTCCCCTACATTGGTACTAAACCCTTTTTTCTTCAATACCACTTTTAATGCATGAAATATATCAACGCCCCATTGAAGCCCCTCGCTAAAACTGGTAGCACCAATGGGCATGACCATAAATTCCTGGAAGTCGATTTTGTTATCAGCATGTGCCCCCCCATTCAGGATATTCATCATGGGAATAGGCAGGATGCGGGCATTGGTACCGCCAATATAGCGATATAAAGGAAGTTTGGCCTCCAGTGCTGCGGCCTTGGCAACTGCCAGGCTTACAGCCAGCATGGCATTAGCACCTAATTTACTTTTGTTATCGGTAGCGTCCAGTGATATCATCATGGCGTCAATACCGGTTTGATCGGCAATATCCCAGCCTACCAGGTTTTCAGCGATAATGGTATTAACATTCTTTACGGCTTTCAAAACACCTTTACCTCCGTATATTTTCTTATTGTTGTCCCTTAATTCAACGGCTTCGTGTATACCGGTACTGGCGCCGCTTGGTACTGCCGCCCTGCCAAGATGTTCATTTTCGGTTAATACATCAACTTCAACAGTTGGATTGCCCCGGCTATCCAGAATCTGGCGGGCAAAAATGCTTGCAATGTAACTCATGATTGTTTATTTTTTATTGGTTAAATTATTTGTCCTTTAGTATCGGCAGTTAAGCTTTTAAATATATCCTCCAGGCTTACCTGCTGGCTTTGCAGCGATACAATGTTCAGGTGGCTGCTAATGCTGATCTCCAGCAACTGCTTACGTACACTATCCAACCGGGTGGTATGTAGTTGATAAGCAGCGCCAACTCCGGCAGCCATTTCGGGTATCGGTTCAATTTTGGCAACATATTCGATGCCGGACAGCATTTCCGGCGTTACCTTTTCTTTAAATGCTACCAGCACCATTGTTTCACCTGGATTTACCTGCTGCAACTTGCTTAATAAATCATCCGCCACAATCATACCCTTGTTAATTATAATTACCCGGTCGCAAATTGCCTGAACTTCCTGTAGAATATGCGAGGAAAATAAAATGGTTTTTTTTTGAGCGAGCCTTCTTATAACATCCCTGATCTCCACAATCTGGTTTGGATCCAGCCCGGTGGTTGGTTCATCCAATATCAATACCTCCGGATCATGTATCAACGCGGCGGCCAATCCTACCCGCTGTTTGTATCCTTTACTTAACTGGCCGATTTTTTTGTTGGCTTCCGGCAATAGGCCCGTTGTTTCAATGGCCGACTGGATAGCGCCGGCAGTATTATCGATGCCATGAATACCGGCAATAAAGCCAAGGTATTCCCGCACATACATGTCCAGGTAAAGTGGGTTTGATTCGGGCAGGTACCCAATTTTCTTTTTGGTGGCGGTATTGTTTACCGAAACCTTTATACCTGCAACACTGACACTCCCCGTATCGGGTTCAAGGTAACCAGTGATCATCTTCATCGTGGTGCTTTTTCCCGCACCATTTGGCCCTAAAAATCCTACTACTTCTCCCTGCCGTATTGTAAATGATATATTGTCGACAGCTTTTTGAACACCGTAGCGTTTGGATAAATTGGTTACCTGTATCGACATGTAAAAAAATGATTATGCAAAAATAAAAACGCCAGGTGGAAAAACCCGACGTTTTAATCTTTTAATTCGAACTATTTTTTTCTTCACTATTACCTGGGCCCTGTTTTGGCCGGTTGGGTTGGCCGCCACGTTGTTGAGGTGGCCGCTGGGGCTGTCGGTTGGGCGGTCCCTGCCGGTTTCCTGAAGGTTGGCCCTGGCGCGGTTGATCTTCCCTCGCTTCGCGTGGTGGTTGAGCCGGCCTGTTTTGATTTGGCTGCCCTTCCCGCCGGGGGGCTGCTGGTCGTTGTGTACCTGGTCCGCCTCCACGTTGCTGGGGCGGCCGCTGGCTACCCTGTCCGCCTTGTCCGTCACGCCCTTGTGGTGGTCGTTGGGGTTGCCTGCCGGTATTGCCCTGTGGTCCGTTCGGCGGGCGCTGCTCATTTCCACCCTGCCGGTTGCCCTGGCCACGTCCCTGTTGTAGCCCTCTTTCGTTATCCCTTCTTTTCCTGCTTGTTTTTTCAAGGCTTTTCAGGCTTATCTGTCCTACCACATCTACATAGGTGGGTTCAACCTCCACTGGTTTTTTACTTACTACTTCCACTGTTTCCAGTTCTTCGGGTTTTATACCCTGCCTGTTTAATGCCTTTATTTTCAATACCCCTTCAATAGTAAGCGGGTATTGTTTGTTGCTGTCGGGCATGGTATACCACATCAGGTTGCGAAAAATATCCTTTTTTACTAAAAAGGCGCGGCTGCGGGCCACTTCAATCATATCACAATCATCGGGAAAATTTTGCAATGCATCCAGGTAGGTATCCAATTCATAATTTAAACAACACTTCAGCCGGCCACACTGGCCACTTAATTTGGTTTGATTAATACTAAGGTTCTGGTAACGGGCGGCGTTTGTATTCACGCTTTTAAAGTCGGTTAGCCAGGTGCTGCAGCATAATTCCCTGCCACAACTGCCTATACCGCCTACTTTCCCTGCCTCCTGCCTGGCACCTATCTGTTTCATTTCCACCTTTACCTTAAACTCGCCAGCGTATATTTTTATCAGTTCCCTGAAATCAACCCGGTCATCGGCGATATAAAAGAACGTTGCCTTACGACCATCTGCCTGTATTTCTACTTCGGCCACCTTCATATCAAGGTTCAGTTGCTTGGCAATTGCCCTGCTCCTGATCATCACTTCTTTTTCCCTGGCTTTGGTATCTTTCAATTTGCTAAGATCGCTTTCGCTCGCCCTTCTTAAAATTTTCCTGATATCCTGGTTTTCCTCGCGGACATTATTTTTTTTCAATTGAAGCCTTACCAATTCACCCGTCATATTAACACTACCCACATCAAAGCCACTCACACCTTCCACGGCAATCATATCGCCCTTTTCAAAAAATTGGGTAGTGGTATTCCGGTAAAAATCTTTCCTGCTCCCGTTGTTGAAGCTTACTTCTACCACCCTGCAACCGCTCTCGGGGTCACTAAATGGCAGGTTGGCCAGCCAGTCATGTACATTCATCCGGTTGCAACTGCCACTAGCGCAACTTCCATGACTCTGGCAACCGCCGGGTGTTGTTCCTGTTCCGCAACTTCCACATGCCATATTTGAACGTAGTTAAAAAAATTAAATAATAGAAATGCCGTGTTATCAATCGCACCAGTAGGGGGAAGCGGGCGGAGGAACACGCTGAGGAATGTTTATGAATATAATTTACCCGGCTATAGTTAAAGCCCAACTTCATTGGCGTCGCACCCTTGTACCAATCCAGCTATATTGTGCCGGTTTAGGAATGCTTAATTTCATCTGTACAA
>JBBQOJ010000264.1:0-5182 GCA_038330815.1 Chitinophagales bacterium
ATTTTTTGGATGCATTATTTTTAGTGCCTCGGTATTTTATTTCCGGCGTTCAACAAAAGTTACTTCGCAGCCTATGCTGCGTCGGGGTTTCGCAGTTGCACCAATTGCTATTGAAAATTTCGGTGCGAAAACCCCGACGGGACACGGGTCAAAAGACCGGGGACTCGCAATGGATTAATATTGAAAATGGAGGTGTAAATGGATGACCTTAGTGCCTCGGTGTTTTATTAACGGCGTACGACCACATTTTTATTTTGCAGCGTATTTAGCGTCGGGGTTTCGCAGTTGCACCTATTGCTATTTTAAATTTCGGTGCGAAAACCCCGACGGGACACGGGTCAAAAGACCGGGGACTCGCAATAGATTAATATTGAAAATGGAGATGTAAATGGATGACCTTAGTGCTTCGGTGTTTTATAACCGGCGTACGACCACAATTTTATTTTGCAGCGGATTTAGCGTCGGGGTTTCGCAGTTGCTACCTATTGCTATTTTAAATTTCGGGCAAAAACCCCGACGGGACACGGGTCAAAAGACCGGGGACTCGCAATAGATTACTATTGAATACGCAGGTACGAAAACCCTATAGTACGAAGCGGTGGTGTTAGTCAACAACCCGTATGGCTTTTTTGCAAAATAGTAGTGCGGGTTACTTTTATTAAGTGGATAACCTTTACACGGAAAATATAAAGGAGGCTACCCAGTTAGATAGGCACTCAACTTCATCTTCCTGCTATTAATCGCTTGCATAAACCGCCTGGCTGCCTAAAAAGTTCATCGCTGTAGGAAAGATTTAATTCCGCTGCCGTTCACCGAAATAAAGGGCTCCGTAAAATCGCTGCCTCCATTGTTTGCCTGGGTTGTGTGGAAAAATTAAATTCAATATCAATGACTATTAATTCAGTATAGTTATATATTTGAATTTCTGTATTTTAAACAGGTGTGTATTACTGGTTCTCTCTGGAGCAGTATTTTGGGCGTTTATTGACTGGTAGCTTACCAGGTGATAATGGTGTAATGGCCGCTAAAGGTGCTTTATGCAATACCGCAGGGCACTATTTGATTATTTTACGGATAAACATGCCGTTAGCTGGTGAAAGTTATTGAAAGCCATGGCAGTTTTGTTTTGAGTTTGTTAGTTACGCTTAATTTAAAATAAACCGTTATCGATAATTACTTACTGTTATGAAAAAAATCTACATTGCCTTCCTCTTGCTTGCCTTCATTACAAATTGCTACGCCACCGAATATTTTGTTAACAGCGTTAGCGGCAATGATGCTAATAATGGAGTCAATAGTGCCAGTCCCTGGCAGAGTCTTACGCCTGTTAAGAATACCAATTTTCAACCAGGAGACATAATTAATTTTGCAAGGGGATCTGCCTGGTTTGCTGCTGCTTTTGAATTATCCTGATCATAGATAATAATGGAACTGCGGCTAATCCCATCACATTTCGTGCTTATGGCACAGGCGATAAGCCATCCTTCACCAATGGCGGTAACCGGTTCAATAGCGGTATTGGCATTTCTGCCAGTTACATTATTATAGAGGAACTGATGATTCAAAATACAGGGAATTTAGGTTTTCGCCTGCAAAGCGGTGCCAACTATAACATCATTCGAAACTGCGAGGTGTCTACCACCGGTATTGCATTTTATATAAATGATAACAGCTCCTACAACCTGCTTACCAACAATTATATTCATGATTTAAAAATGATAGTGGATGATACAGGCCCAAATTGTACGCTGCCCAGTACAGATCCATTATGGAGTCGCAATCCCTGCGACAACGATTTTGGTGCCGTGTCATTTTGGTTGCGTGGACCCTACAACGAAATCTCCTATAACCGGTCTGTGAACAATGTGGGACATAGTTTTGATTACGGGGTAGATGGTGGTTTTTTGGAATTTTATGCCAATTGTACCGGCAGTTATGTACATCATAATTTTGTGGATAAGGGCGTAGGCCTGGTGGAAGCCAGTAATGGCGTTGGAATCAATGCGGACATCACTATCTCTTACAATGTGTTTATAGAAAACAAGGCCATTTTTGCCGTTAAGCCATCATTCCCCACAAGCAATTTTAAAGTGGAACACAATACCTTTATAACGGCAGAGGGTACCTCTTTTAATAATATGTTTGGAGAAAACAATGGCTTATTTATCCGTAATAATATATTTGTTTTGAGCGGTTCGGGTGAAAGAGTAGGTATCTCTAATGTGTTTACCCATACCAATAATTTATATCACCTGTTGAATGGAGCTATGCTTGGCGCTGTGATACTGGGAGAAGGAGAACTGCTGGCCGATCCGCTTTTTTTAGATGCCGCAAATAAAGATTACAGGCTTCAGCCTACCAGTCCTGCCATCAATGCAGGGGCCAACCTTGGTTACACAGCAGACTTTTTAAATATGCCCGTTCCGTTTGGCCCCGCACCAGATATGGGCGCATATGAATCCGCCGCACTTGTTCCCGAAATAAATATAAAACAGGCAACCACCGATTTACCTGACAACACCGGAATGTATTCCTTTGGCCTGGTAGGGTATACTGCACCAAAAACAGTGGTGTTTACCATTGAAAACCTGGGCGGCGCAACGTTAAACCTCACTGGTTCGCCACGGGTAAATGTGGGAGGAACCGGTTTCTCTCTTGCGGTGGATGCGCCTGCTACCATTGCTGCAGGGGGCTCTGCCACGTTTGAAGTTACGCTTACCACCAGTGCATTTACGGGATATGCAGGTACAAAAAGTATTAACAACAATGACGCTAATGAAAACCCCTATAATTTCTTGGTTTCCGGCGATGGATATGATGCCACAAAAGCTTTGCAATCCATCACCTTTAATCCATTGCCCACACAAATGGCAGGCGCCCCGGAGCTCGATCCAGGCGCTATAGCAAGTTCGGGACTTCCGGTTACTTATACCAGTTCCAATACCGCGGTTGCTACCATCATGAATAATAAAGTACAACTACTGGCTGAAGGTATCAGTGTAATTACTGCTTCCCAAATGGGTGATGCTGCCTTTAACCCTGCTATTAATGTTACTCAAAACCTTACGGTGTTAGGAAGTAATTTTACCGAGGGCAATATTGTAGTTACGCGGGTAGGAAATGGCACCACTTCGCTCGGGGCCACCAGTGCACCCCTTTCTTTGCTTGAATTTTTACCTGCCATGGCCAACCAGCCTGTATCAGTAAAGACGGTTACTGTAGGCAGTACCACCAATGGAAGCAGGCTAACAATAGTGGGAAATACCGTCTTTGAGGGTCAACTTAGCCGTTCCACCGATGGCCGTTATTTAACCCTTGCCGGATACGATCAACCCACTGGTGTTACCTCCTCCACCAGTACCGCCGGAAACAAGGTGGTGGGCCGGGTAGATTTTTCAGGGCTGGTTGACTATAGTTCCAATTTTCCTACAACGGCCTCTGGCAGTGCCAAAATTGCGGTGTCTGATAACGGAAACCGATTTTGGACCGGCATAAATAATATCGGCTATGTAACCTTTGGTCAAACAACTACCCCCACTGCAGTTAATAACGCGGCCCAGCGAAGCCTTGGGATTTTTAACAACCAGTTGTTCCATCAGCAAGGGTTTACCAGTTTAAATTATACGACTACTGCCCTGCCCACAGGTGCCTCTGCATTGGTCAACACCGCTAGCGTACCTAATTCCCAAAGCTATGGAGGCTTTGCCTTTTTGGACCTAGATGCCGCTGTGAGCTGGAACAATACGGGCTTTGATGTATTATACGTTGCCAATGTAAATGCCGGCCTGGAGAAGTTTTATTTTAATGGCATCAGTTGGGTAGCAGTAAATAGCAATGCCAATAGCCCTGCCAATTCCTACTTCCCAACCACTGCTGTGTCAACCCTAACTGCTACTGTTAACAACCTTGGGCAACCCGTAATATATGCAACCAGTGGTAATGGATCCGCTACCAATAACAGGTTGTATGCCATTACAGACGCCAGCGGCCGAACGGGAGCTATGATAGGCAGTGGGGGTGCTGCCAACGTGACTACGGTTACCCTTGCTACGGCGGGTATAAATTATGCTTTCCGTGGAGTTGCTTTTGCGCCAAGGGAGTTTGCCTTACCGATCAGTCTTGCCGCCTTCACCGGTTCATTGATTGATCAGAGAGCGGCTCTACAATGGGTAACACTAGCGGAAATAAATGCCAGCCGTTTCGTTATCGAACGAAGTTTCAATGGACGTGAATTTACAAAGATCGGTGAGGTAGCAGCCACCAATCGAAACCGGCCAACCACCTACACTTTTGATGATGGCTATTTAAAACGAGGGATCAATTATTACCGGTTAACTATGGTAGATTTGGATGGGAGTTTCAGGTACAGTAATATTGTTGTGATAAAACTTTCAAGCCAATCCTCCCCTGGGCTTACTATTTTCCCCAACCCGGTTATCAACCAAATCACCTTGAGCCATACAAAGGCCAACCAGGGAGCTGTAATGCAAATTATTGCGGCGAATGGAAAATTAGTGGCGCAATTCCAGGTGATAAAAAATGCTGAACAAACAAGCGTGGATGCCTCACCGTTATTACCCGGGCAATATTTTATCAACTATATCAACCAGGGAGTAACCGTAACGAAAGGTTTTATAAAGTAACCTACCGGGTTACGTACGATCAGTAGGCCAGCCCTCCCTGGAAAATGACCATTTTTCGGGAGGCTGGCCAAATTATAAAGAAAAGACTTTCAATTACAAGCGTTGCTACCACCTTTTTTTGAGTTTAAAAAGGCCGTTATGGTAGTGGGTATTATACGCCTGTCTACCAACTGGTAATTTTAGATGACAATTGTTGTGACTGCCCGTAAGCTATCCAGGTGGATTGCTTTGTAAACCCATTCCAGCAAGTGATACAGGCACAAGGTGCAATACTTTTATACGGATCAAAAAGTGCATTTACGTAGTTGCGCACAGGATAAAAACAAGCTATCTCTGTCTTTACCCTGCGTTGATTGGTGTATACTTCCTGTAAAAAAGTTATCCATGTATGCAAAACCCATTATTACCTCTATGAATTTTGGTTATGCTGCCAGCTATTATCAGACTACTTTTATAAAATACAACTAATTAATTCCGGCGAAATATCCAGAAGGATAACGTGTTTTAAAACTATGCCCCCCATTTAATCCTGTTAGTAT
>JBBQOJ010000265.1:0-5181 GCA_038330815.1 Chitinophagales bacterium
CCTACATCTCTTATGCGCTTAATCCCGAAGCCAACGTAGACACCGGTAGTTTTAAAATAAGCGAAGTAGCAGAAGGTGATACCATATTTTACTCCAACGGCTACATGGTGTTGAACCAGGTTGTAAAAAATCCGGAGTCAAATAAATTTAACCTACCGGTAACCGGTCCATCCGTAATGGCAGATTTTACTATTACCGCCAAAGACAGCTCCCGGCATAGGGCCTCCCCGATGATCATGATCGATAGTTTCGGCATTAACCAGGTAGATGATACCGTGTACGCTCAAAACTTGTTTGTAAAGTTTGCCGGTGTTACCTCGGACCAAACGAAAATAAAAATTGGAGTGAAGGAGTCTGATAAAATGATTGATTTTGTTACCATCAAAGCGTATATTTTTCCTTATATCAACCTGGTTTGGATTGGGTTAATTGTAATGGCCATTGGGTTAGTGATGAGCCTGGTGCGCCGGGCAAGTCTTTCAAAAACAATGGGCATGGTGGTGTTGGCGGTTTCGGCGATTGCTCTTTTTTATATGTTTTTACTGGCCAATGCGTAGCAGGAAGCCGTTAAATTTCCTACTCAGGGTGAGATAATTGTACGTACCTGGTGCGTGGTATAACAATTATTATAAATTTAACTGGTTTGCTTTGATGGAATTTGTAAATTCACGTTCAATGATTCGTTCGTTTTTACATAAATTGTTGTGCCCCCTGGCGGTAATGGCGTTGTGCCTCATCCTCCAGGAAGCAAAAGCACAGCATGCAGTAAACGACACCATTCAATCATACGCCGTTATTTATAACGGAGATACCATTGAGGCAAAAACGCTGCAGGATATTGCTTTACACTCGAGGCTAACGGAACAACAAAGGTTGGATAGGGCAAAATGGACAAGGTTACGCAATGCCATTTATGTTACTTATCCTTATGCCAAACGTGCTGGTGTAGTAATGAACGACATTAACCTCCAACTGGTAAATGTGCCGGATAAAAAAGCGAGGAAAGCATATATCCACTCCCGGGAGAAAGAATTAAAAAAAGAATTTACCGACCCCTTGACCAATTTATCCATTTACCAGGGAAAGGTATTGATGAAACTGATTAACAGGGAAACCGGCAATAATTGCTACGAAATAATAAAGGAGTACAAGGGTGCCGTTACGGCCAGGGTTTACCAAACCGTAGCATTTTTCTTTAGCAGTAATTTAAAACAACCCTACGACAGAACCGGCGAAGACGTTGAAATGGAAAAAATAGTTCAGGAAGTGGCAAGGATGTATGGACACAGGGGGTAAGGGTACACTGGCTGCCCGCCCGCGACCAGGTTCAATACCTATTGCTCATTTTGGTTTGGCCTACGTCGAATTCACTTCACCATCCTTTACGTAATTCCCAAAAAAATATCTTCTTGCCTTAACAAAACGAATAAACAACAATTTTAAATGAAGTTAGATTTACTTGTTTTTGCAGTGCATCCTGATGACGCTGAACTTTCCTGTGGAGGAATGTTGATTACAGAAAAAAACAATGGCCGTGCTACCGGCGTGATCGACCTTACGCAGGGCGAGCTGGGTACACGGGGTACCGCCGAAACGAGGAAACAGGAAGCGGCAGCTTCTGCTGCCATACTACAACTGGATACGAGGGAAAACCTGATGATGCGGGATGGCTTTTTTGCCAATGATGAAACAAATCAGCTTAAAATAATTACCGTATTAAGAAAATACCGCCCGGAGATCATATTTTGTAATGCCCCCGATGACCGGCATCCCGACCACGGCCGTAGTGCCAAATTGGTGGAGGACGCTGCTTTTTTATCGGGATTACGTAAGATTATTACCTCCTGCGATGGTGAAACGCAGGAAGCCTGGCGCCCCACCTACGTGTTTAATTTTATACAGGACAGGTACCTGCATCCCAATTTTGTTGTAGACATTACCGCTGCTATGGACCAAAAAATTGCCGCTATCAGCGCCTATCAAACCCAGTTTAACAGCGTATCTACCAACGAACCACAAACCTACATCTCCTCCCCGGATTTTCTTGAAAGCGTAATTTATCGCTCGAAGATGTTTGGGAAAATGATTGGCGTAAAACATGCAGAAGGATTTATAAGTAAGAAAATGATTGGTTTTCACAACTTTGACGCATTAATAAAGTTAAATACCTAAGTTGGGCATAAACAAAAGGCGAAAAAGGCTAATATAGTTGTACCTTGCAGCCTTAAAATCCCCACAATGGCTACTCCCAAATTTATACAATCAGGCACCGATTTTCACCAGGAATTAAAGCGAAGGGTTAACCAATACTTTATTGACAGGAAGAAATCTTCTACGGGCAATGGCGGTTTGTTTTTTAAGGCCATCTTTTTCTTCGCAGCCTATTTTGCCTTATATGTTCACCTTGTTTATTTCACACCTTCCAATGCGATAGCCATTGTTGAATGCATATTGTTTGGCTGTTTCACAGCTGCCATTGGTTTTAATGTAATGCATGACGGTGGACACGGGAGTTTTAGTAAAAGTAAAACGTTGAATAGGTTGGCGGCGGTGTCGGTCAACTTTTTAGGGGCAAGCAGCATCATGTGGAACCAAAAGCACAATATCATTCATCATACCTATACTAATATTGATGGCATTGATGATGATATTGAAATTAAACCTTACCTGCGGATGTGCACCACGCAAAAGCGCTACTGGATGCACCGGTTTCAACATTATTATGTATGGTTTCTTTACACTTTGTTGCACCTCATCTGGGTATTTTTAACTGATTACCAGAAATATTTTAAAAAGAGAATTGGTACCGTTCCTATTAAAAAATTAAGCGTCAAAGAACACTTCGGATTTTGGGGAGCCAAAGTGGGATACGCCATCGTATTTATGGTGTTACCAATTATTATGGTGGGGTTTGTAAAATGGCTGGTCGGGTTTTTAATCGCCAGTATGGTGACTGGTTTTGTGATTAGCATTGTGTTTCAACTGGCCCATACCGTAGAGCATACAGAATTTCCGATGCCCGCTACCGAAACCAATAAAATTGAAAATGAGTGGGCCATACACCAGGTTCAAACCACTGCTAATTTTGCCACTAAAAACAAATTGATCTCCTGGTTGGTGGGCGGTTTAAACTTCCAGATTGAGCATCATCTTTTTCCAAAAGTATCGCATATCCACTACCCTGCCATTAGCAAAATTATAAAGCAAACCTGCAGTGATTTTGGTATTCATTATGTGGAGTACCCGAAAATGCGACATGCAATTGCATCGCATGCCTCTTACCTTCGCAAGATGGGCCGGGCAGATTAAAAATATTTATAGCATTGTTAGCCTCTGATCTACCCGGTTCAGAGGCTTTTTTTATACCTTGTAACGAACCAATAAAATATCGATGTAGGAGCAAACAAAACTGGCATGAGAAACATACTACATCTTTGAATTTGGGCGACCGCCTGGCCGACAAAGTTGCCCACGGAATGGGCTCGTGGCGATTTATTATTTTACAAACAGGTTTTGTTATTGTTTGGATGTTGTTAAACATCGTGGCGTGGTTTGCTCACTGGGACGCCTACCCGTTTATTTTACTAAATTTAATTTTCTCGACACAGGCAGCTTATGCCGCTCCCATTATTATGATGAGCCAGAATCGTCAAAACCATCGCGACCGGATGAAAGCCCAACAAGACTACCGCACCAATATTGATGCTAAAATGGAAATTGAAGATTTGCAACGGCAAATTGCACGGATGGAGATAGAAAAGATAGATAAGATTATGGTGATGTTACAGCAACTTACCCCACCTGCACCCCCACGGCCTGAATGAAAGAGTGAAGTTGTTTACATTAACTTAGTTAAATTTGCTGTTGAAACATAATAAGATGTCTGAAGAAAAGAGCCTGAATTTTATAGAAGAAATAATAGAAGCTGATTTAGCCGCCGGAAAATACCCATCTGTTTTAACACGTTTTCCCCCCGAACCCAATGGTTACCTTCATATCGGCCATGCCAAAAGCATTTGTTTAAATTTTGGATTGGCGCAAAAGTATGGTGGGAAAACCAACCTTCGCTTTGATGATACCAATCCGGTTAAAGAAGAAACCGAATATGTGGACAGCATTAAAGCGGATGTAAACTGGTTGGGATTTACCTGGGAAGATGAATTGTATGCCAGTGATTATTTTGATCAGCTACATTCCTTTGCTATCAAGCTAATAGAGAAAGGCCTGGCCTATGTGGATGATTCCAACGCGGAAGAAATTGCCGCGTTAAAAGGCACCCCTACCCTTGCAGGAAAGGAAAGCTCCTACCGCAACCGGGCAGTGGAAGAAAACCTGTTGTTATTTGCTGATATGAAGGCAGGTAAATTTAGGGATGGCGAAAAGGTATTACGGGCTAAAATTGATATGGCCGCCAATAACATGCACCTGCGCGACCCCATTATCTACCGCATTAAACACGCCCATCATCACCGCACCGGTGACCAATGGTGTATCTACCCAATGTATGACTTTGCCCATGGGCAAAGCGATAGCATAGAAGGGATTACTCATAGCATTTGTACGCTGGAGTTTATTCCGCACCGGGAACTCTACGACTGGTTTATTGAAAAACTGGAAATATTTCCTAGTAAACAATATGAATTCGCCCGGCTGAACATGACCTATACGGTTATGAGTAAACGAAAATTACTGGAACTGGTCAATGAACAGCAGGTAAGCGGTTGGGATGACCCACGAATGCCGACAATTAGTGGTATGCGGCGCCGCGGATACACGGCAGAAAGCATCCGTAATTTTTGTGATCGTATTGGTATTGCCAAAAGGGAAAATATGATTGACCTCAGCCTGCTCGAATTTTGTGTTCGCGAGGATTTAAATAAATTAGCCACCAGGGTAATGGCGGTAATGGACCCGGTAAAACTCATCATCACCAATTACCCGGCTGATCAAACAGAAGAATTGGTTAGCGAAAATGGCCCGGATGAATCGTACGGTTCACGTATTGTACCATTTAGCCGCGAGCTTTGGATGGAGCGGGATGATTTTATGGAAGTGCCGGTAAAAAAGTGGTTCCGGCTGGCACCGGGCGCCATGGTGCGTTTGAAAAGCGCTTATATTGTACAGTGCGAGGGATTTGTTAAAAACGAGCAGGGGGCAATTACTGAAGTACATGCCACCTAC
>JBBQOJ010000266.1:0-5180 GCA_038330815.1 Chitinophagales bacterium
AGTAGAACCACATTTTCTACAAACAATTCCTTTAGATTCGCGTTGTAATTTAAAGTAAAGTCTGCAAGCGCTCTCAGTGGAAAACTCAGAAAAGAAATTATCTATATCCATTTTGCTAATTTATATAGCAAATATACTAAATTATTTAGCTTGCACCTAATTCCGGATAGTCATTAAAATTTTGTTGTAATGCCAAACCATGTACATGGTATTATCAGGATTGATAAACCGGTGGTAGAGACGCAAAATATTGCGTCACAATCAACCAACCAACCCGAATCAATAGAGACGCAACATTTTGCGTCACAATCAACCAACCAACCCGAATCAATAGAGACGCAACATTTTGCGTCTCTGCCAAACCCCCAATTAAATGAAAACAAATTTGGTCCGCAATCCAAAAACCTGGCATCAATTGTACGTGGTTTTAAAATAGGTGTAACAAAATTTGCAAAATCAAAGCATATTAAATTTGCATGGCAACCACGGTTTCACGACCACATCATTCGAAACGAAAAATCGTACCAAAACATTGCTAATTATATAGAAAACAACCCGAAAAATTGGGTAGAGGACAAATTCAGAAAATAACAATGGTAGCATTCAGCGATAACAGCCACCGTTGAAATAATTAAGAACGCTGTAATAGCAGAGGAATACCGGCTATATAACAATTTGGCTAAATGGAAAAATCTCAATCAATAAATATTTATACGAGCAGAAATATTTTTTCTTTCGGGGTCCCCTTTAGAACAAAAAAAATGTAGACATGTTAAAGTCCTTGTTTGGTTGAAAACAACAAAACAAAAAACAGCCGGGAACGGATTACCCTGTTCCCGGCGTACTGCCTGTAGGGAAATTATCGTCTACCGGGCAAGTGCAGGGAACACCCTCATCACCCTCACTTCCGGGATCATCGCCTTTCCGCAACAGCTACCATCTTTTACTTTTGGTAACCGTGTTCATACTCGTTGCCAGGAACAACGTGTCTTCCCCACAACACAACGATTACCATCAACACTGAGCAACTGGTTTTTCATTTAATATCCCGTTAATGGTAAATGCCAGGTAGGCCGCTGCTCATCCCCTCGATTTCACCGGGTCTGCTCCACGGGGATAAGTGCGCTCCTCCTGGTATTTACTATTCCTCTTTTTAATTTTGACTGAGCCTCCTTTTTCCCCCAGCCATTGGGCCAGGGCTCCTCCCTTAATGGCTTCCTGCTTGGTAGGAAAAGATTGCAATACTTTGTTGGTGTCATCATTGGTAAGTTCCCATACTTTCTTTTTTGCATTGTGCGAAAAAGTGAATTTTCGTAATTTAATTGTTGCCATGGCGTAATTAATTTGTACCCGGTTAATTGCGGTGGCTTATCACCGGGTTTATTCATGAAGGATAATATCGGCCCTGCCCCTTGTTAAAATGCTTCTTCAAACATAGCAAGCATCACCCGCCAATACAAGGGTAAAACCTCCTCCGCAAGTGTTATTATTCTTTTGTATGGGCTTTGTCGCATCTGCGTAAACCGCTGTCCAACATAATAATATTGTTATACTGGCAACAGGGGTAAAATCAGCAAGTGAATTTTCGGAGCAACACCCAGTATACTGGTAGTGCATTGGCCGCTGGGGGGTAATCCTTACTGCCTATTGCATTATTCTACGGCGATAACAAAGAAAAGTATAACATTTTGTGTACATGTTCGCAGCCTTCGTAGTGAATTTGCTGGCCAAGGCTCCACTGCCCATCACCACTATGCACTAATTTTCCCCAGAGCAACCCGCCGGGAAGAGGCTGTATGCGCCGCGGCGTACGCAGTTTCATCTACACAATCCTTTGTTTTTTTGATTAACAAAAAAATAGCAGGGACTACAATAAAAATACATTTCAGTCGTAACCGGGTACAAATGTTATTAATAGCACCTCGTTAACCGCAACCATATTAGCTTCGTAGCACTGCGAGTCCTGGCTAATTACCGTTACACATTCAACAAACTTTACAGGGACATCGCCTGAGAAAAAGCGCCTACGGCGAGTCAAGGCACCATTGAAAGCAGTCATGATTATTGAACTGACACGTCGCTTGACACGTGTTGGAGGAACATCCACTTGGGTAACAATAAAAGAGTCATCAAGGGAAAAAATACAGCGAAGAAATCGTTAAGAAAAATATGCAGGAACTTCCTCTTGAAAGCGCTGACCAAAGCGTCAAAGCCCTTTACAACCAGGCACAAATGATCCCCAGGCGGTAAGCTGTTTACCATATTTCCTATCCCTCCTATATTACCCTTTTGTTACCGAACCGTTACCAAATATTTAAACAATCCTCATCATTGCGTTAACAAAAAGTAAACACACAATACTTACACCGTAAGTGATCACTTTTGCGCCTTAAAATAAATTGCTCATGCACCTTTCTACCCCAAAAAAATGGCCACTGGTATTACTCCTGGCCTTTACACTGCAAGCCGCCACACGCCTCCATGCACAAACCATCCGCGGCATGGTGTCAGACAGCACGGGCGCTCCATTGCGTGGCGCTACCATACAAATTAAGGGCCTGCCTGTTAGAACACAAACGGATGCTGCGGGTACTTTTAGCATTACTTCCACCAAACCTTTGTCGAAAAAAGACGTATTGGCCATTACCTACACCGGTTACCAGCCCGCGGAATGGACCTACGATGGCACCAGCAACCTTACACTTCAGTTACAACCCGCACAGGAACAACTTTCAGAAGTGGTAGTAACGGCACTGGGTATTCGCAGGGAAGAAAAATCACTCGGCTTTGCCGCCCAAACCGTAAAAGAAAACGCGGTGAAGGACGCCAAAACCAATAACTGGATAAATAGCCTGTCTGGTAAGGTAGCCGGACTGAACATACAAGGTACCGGCGCCGGCCCAATGGGCTCTTCCCGCATTACCCTTCGGGGCGAATCTTCCCTTAACCTCGATAATAACCAATCCCTCATTATCATCGATGGCGTGCCAGTTAGCAATAAAATAACCGGAACAGGTTTTTCCTCCCATCTCTCGCAGGACAGCCCGATCGACTACGGTTCGGCCGTATCCGACATTAACCCCGATGATATCGAAAAAATAACCGTGCTAAAAGGGGCAGGTGCTACGGCCCTGTATGGCAGTCGTGCCGCCGGAGGTGCCATCATCATCACTACAAAATCAGGCCAGCGAAAAGGCAAGGGCCTGGGAATTACTTACAATACCAACGTGAGCATCGACCAGGTAAACCGCTGGCCCGATTACCAGTTTGAATATGGTGAAGGAAGAACAGCTGATTACTATTCCTACCTGGATAGCCAGGATGGCCTCAATACCAGCACCGGCGTAGCTGCAGGGCGGGCCTGGGGTCCTCGTTTCATGGGCCAGCAATACTTTCAGTACAACCCGGCCGCACCTGATGGTAAACCAGTGGCTCGTACGCCCTGGATTGCCCACGACGATTACATTTCAGGTTTTTTTAAAACCGGCCTTACCTATTCCAATAGCGTATCGCTGGAGGGTGGCACCGATAAAGGCAGTGCACGCCTTTCATTAACGCATTTAAAAAACGAATGGATACTCCCCAATACCGGCTTTGAACGCATCAACGCTGCGCTATCGGTAAACCAAAAAATCTCCGACCGGTTAAAGATCAATGCCCGGGTAAACTACACCAATAAAAAAAGTGATAACCTGCCAGCTGCGGGTTATAATAACCAATCCATCATGTACTTCCTTATTATTGGTACCGCACCCAATATCCGGCCCGAATGGTTTAAGCCTTACTGGCAGCCCGGGCTGGAAGATGTACAACAAAAAAACCCTTTCAATCCTGGCCCCGATAATCCTTACCTGGGTTTTCATGAAATGCTGAATACCATGAATAAACATGGTGTAATTGGAAACATTTCCGCCAACTATACCTTTACCGATCACCTGGAACTGCAGGTGCGTACCGGTGTAGATATGAGTTTTGAATACCGCTCGCAACAGCGCCCATTCAGCATGACCAAGTACCCAAGGGGAATGTTCCGTGAGCAAAATGTATTTAGTTACGAAATCAACTCAGATATCCTGTTATCCTATCACAACAAAATCAACCAACATTTTAAATACAGCCTTACGGCGGGTGGCAATGCCATGCACCAGACCTACGATTTTGCCGGCCTATACGCCGATCAGTTGGCACAACCGGGCATCTACCAGGTTTCCAACAGCCTCGACCAGGCAGTGGCAGATCCACAGAAAACCCAAAAGAAAATTAACAGTGTGTACAGCACCGGCCAGCTATCCTATAATGAAAGCATCTACCTTGACGTTACGGGCCGCAACGACTGGTCGAGCACCCTGCCCTATGCAAATAACTCCTTTTTCTATCCCTCCGTTAGCAGCAGTTTCCTGCTAAGCGAACTGTTACGCCTACCCGAAAAAATATCCTTCGCCAAGTTCCGGTTATCCTGGGCGCAGGTGGGCAACGATACAAGGCCTTACCAAACCGATAAATACTACGACCGCATTTACGGCAACAGCTTTACCAATCCCTCGGTATTATTTAACCCGGGTTTAAAACCCGAAATCACCACCAGTGTGGAAGCAGGCATCGACCTTCGGTTATTTAGCAACAGGTTGTCGTTTGATGTGGCGGTGTACAATAATAACAGCCGCAACCAAATATTGGCCATACCGCTCGACCCGGTGTCGGGCTTTAACAGCGCCCTGGTGAACGCGGGTTTAATTAATAGTAAAGGGGTAGAAGTGGCTATTACCGGCAAGCCCATGGTGAAGAAGAACTTCACCTGGACCACCACACTCACCTGGAGCCGTAACCGCAGTTATGTAAAAGAATTGGCCGAAGGCATTACCAACCAGGTAATTTATGCGCATAACAGCAATGTTTCTATTGAAGCCCGGGTAGGTGGAAGGATGGGCGATATGTATGGCCGCGGCTTCCAGCGTTCACCGGAAGGTGAAATTATTTATGGCTCCAATGGATTACCCGCCCAGCTGAACCCGGTAAACAAAAAATGGGGCAATGCCTTTGCCGATTGGCGGGCAGGCCTCATGAACGAGTTCATGATAAAAACGGTACGTGTTAGTTTGTTGCTGGATGGACAAATGGGTGGCGATATCTATTCACAAACCAATCACAAAAACAATACCCTTGGCAAAACAAATATTACC
>JBBQOJ010000267.1:0-5177 GCA_038330815.1 Chitinophagales bacterium
CTATGCTGCTGATTCGCTGGCGGCAGAAGGATTTATCCATGCCAGCAGTAACGGGGAGCAGGTAGCCGGTGTATTGAAAAGGTATTATCAACAACAGCAGCACCTTTTATTATTGCACATTGATGAAACCAAATTGACGGCGCCGTTAAAGTACGAACAGGCGCCATCTGTAAACGAACTCTTTCCGCATATTTATGGCCGGCTAAATATTACTGCAGTGGTGGAGGTGAGCCCTATCTAAGCGCACCACAGTTTACACCTCGTGAAAGCGTTCGAGGAAAAGACTCACTTTTTTAAAATTATTTTTGTTGAGGGTAAAATAATGATTGCGCCCTTCCTTCCTGCAGGCAATCAATTCACTATCAGACAACAACCGGATATGGTGCGAACAGGTAGGCTGCGATAGGCCGGTAAGGCCCTGTACATCCCCACAACATATCTCGCCCTTTTTTGAAATTTCCTGCAAAATGGATAAACGGCAGGGATCTGCTATGGCATTCATCGCCTTCTCAATAAACTTGCTATCACTTTTAATCGTATTCATATTGATCTATATTTCCGGCTCAAAGAAATTGTATTTTAGCGAATTCAACAAACATTCATCCAAATTTTTCAATATATTTTTAATGCCAATACAACATTTTTTTTACCCCTCTCCTATTGGTATCCTGCAAATAAAAGCAAGCGATGAAGCGATCCTTTCTGTGGTGTTTCTTAACACATCGCCCCTTCCTGCACACGCGGTAAAGATGCAATCCCCTGGCATATCGGGCCAACCGTTAATCGACAATTGTCTCCTACAGTTAAACGATTACTTTTATGGGCAAGGCAGGAATTTTACCTTGCCATTACGCCAGCACGGCACTTACTTTCAACAACAGGTATGGTTGGCATTAACGGACATCCCTTATGGCATTACCATCAGCTATCTGGAGTTAAGCAAACGCATTAACAAGGTAAAAGCCATCCGGGCAGTTGGCATTGCCAACGGTCAAAATTCGATTGCATTGATGGTGCCCTGCCACAGGGTAATTGGCACCAATGGAAGTTTAACAGGGTATCGTGGGGGGGTATGGAGAAAAAGATGGTTACTGGAACATGAAGCTGCAAAGGCCCATGGCGTAAGGCAATTATTTTAATCTTTCAGAAAATTGTCACCAGGAAAAGAGGAAGCCAGCCTATCCAATAGAAGCTTATTAAATCAGCCTTGCAAACCGACAAAGGGCCTACCCTAAACCCTGGCTACTATATCTTTTTAATAGCATGTTGGTGAAGTTAAAAGGCAACAACATTGCCTTAAAAAAATGTTTATTTAGAGGGAGGAAGATACAGGACATAGTACGTTGAAAGAATATGCAAAAGGGCGAACGAAAAAGCCATACAAAATAACACCTCCCTGCGATTTCTTACCCCAGGTCGCTGGCGCTGAAATTTAATGGTAATAAAAGGTGGGCCTTTTCCAGTACTTGCACTGGTCCCGTCATTCCTCCCATAATTAACCGAATTGGCTGATGTACCCGCTCTTCATATTCGGCCAGGCTTTGCCTGCAGATACCGCAGGGTGAAATAGGATGATCGCTTTCGCCATGCAAGTTGTGATAACTGATAGCAATGGTATTTACAGGAACACCCGGATACTGTGAGGCAATGCTGGAAAGCAACACCCGTTCTGCACAGATGCCCACGGGGTACGACGCATTTTCCTGGTTGGTGCCTATCACCATTTGTCCATTGGCCAGGCTGGCCACTGCCCCTACCTGGAAATTAGAGTACGGCGCGTAGGCCTGGCTTGTCACCTTCCGAGCAGCTTCCAGCAATGCGGCATCTCCGTGTGCGAGTTCGGAAGCAGTGGAATAAATCTCCACCGTGAAAGCAATTTCTTTTTTTGTTATCATATTTTCAACTGGTTTCAAGTGCCTCACCCTGTGGCAAACCTGCCAGCAACTGGAGTGATAAAAAATCCTCCCGTCGTTACCGACAAGAGGATCAATGCTATGCTGAAAATACAAATTAAAAGTAAAAACCACCCCGTTATTTTATGGTGCTAAAAATCCGCTTCCAGCGTGGCCCTTTTTCCCAGCTAAACCAAATCAGGGATGCCTTTCCTACCACATGGTCCTCGGGTACAAAACCCCAATAGCGGCTGTCGAGCGAATTGTGCCGGTTGTCGCCCATCAGCCAGTAATAATTCATTTTGAAAATATATGAGGTGGCAGCAGCGCCATTGATGAAAATAGTGCCATTTCGGTTTTCTACATCATTTCCCTCGTAAGTACGGATGACGCGTTCGTACCGGATATAATTATCCGGTGTTAATTGAATGGAAGCTCCTTTTTTAGGTACCCATAATGGCCCAAAGTTGTCAACGCTCCAGTGAGCCGCCGTATCGTAATAGGGGTACAAGTCGTTGCTTATCCCATTTATCTGTACGCCTACCCGTGTAACATTTTTTAACGCTGCCACCTGCTTCATCTCGGCTTGCGTCATATTGATGAGGTATACCCCATTGTTGAAAGCCATAAACTCCCGGAGTTCGGGGTCGGTATGAATACCAAAGGAACTAAGGGCCTCCTCATCCAGGGGGCTGGTGGTTTGCACTTCGTAAAAAAGCTCCGAATCCACCGGGAAAGGCTGTTCCACATCATTGATAAAAAGTACTGCATTTTTAATCTCCAGTTTATCACCGGCAATGGCAACACATCGTTTAATAAAGTTTTCCCGTTTATCCACTGGCCGGGTGATGATCAGGTCTTCAAAATTTTGCCAAACCTGTTCACGACCCATTTCCCGAACCGCCTGGTAATAAGTAACACGTGAGCCATAATTTATTTCATCATTGATCAGCGTATCATTGGTAGGAAAATTAAATACCACCGCGTCATTTCGCTCGATGGGTTGCGCAAACCAACGGGTGTAAGGAATCTTGATCCATTCAGAATACGATTTTGCATTTACAAACGGCATCGTATGATGAACAAACGGCATTGCAATGGGTGTATTGGGAATGCGTGGGCCGTAGGCCGACTTGCTTACAAAAAGAAAATCGTTCACCAACAACGACTTCTCCATAGATGGCGTGGGAATGGTATAGGCTTCAAATATAAACGTTCGGATAAGGGTAGCAGCAACAATGGCAAAAGCTGCCGCATCAATCCATTCACGGGTGGCAGATTTTTTATAATTGTTCACCACCAGTTCACCCGCAAATTTTTCATTTTTTGAATAACCCAAAATTGGAAAATAGATAAAGGGAAGAAATACCGTCATGGCATGGTGCCAGAAACCAAACCTGCCAAAATGCTCTACAAATTTTATAGTAATCCAGATGGTAATAAACTGCCCTGCAATGGGAACAAACTGAAAGATGAACCACCACTTCGATAACTTAATTTTTTCTACAATGCACCACGTATTATAAAATGGTATCAACGCTTTCCAACCCGGTATGCCGGCTTTAATAAACATTCCGTACATACCAATGTGCCAGCCAATGGTGGCAACAATAAAAATAATCCAGCCAAAACTCATAGGTAAAATTTTATCAGTGCCAAAAGTACCATAATTAAACGTTTGACAGAGTTTTACCTTAAAAATGTTTTGAAATGTTTAACAGCAACCACGTTTTGGTTAAAAAAATACAGCTTTATACATAAACAACTGGTAATCAAAAAACTAAACTATTACTACCATTTAACTTCCTTCCATGGAAAGGATTTTTTAACCTACCTGGTTAATATCTTTTTATTACCTTAACGGCATTTTGTCAATATAAATAACCAGGTTATGATTGAATCATTTGAAAAAATTCCCGTCCGGATATTTAATACGCCCTATGAAGGGTCGTTGTTTGCGGCGAGGGAGATTGCCACGCTGATAAAACAAAAGCAAGACCAGCAACTACCCTGTGTACTTGGACTGGCTACCGGTTCTTCTCCCATCACCCTGTACAGGGAACTGGTACGGATACACCGCGAAGAGGGACTCAGTTTTTACAATGTTATCAGCTTCAACCTAGATGAATACTACCCATTGGAAAGGGAGGCGGTGCAAAGCTATTGGAGCTTTATGCATCAATACCTATTTGATCATGTAGACATCCAGCCTCAAAACATTCATATACCCAACGGCGAATGGGAAAAGGAGCATATAAAAACGTACTGCAAGGAGTTTGAAGCCAGCATTGAGGCCGCAGGTGGTATGGACCTGCAGTTGCTGGGAATTGGGAACAATGGGCATATTGGTTTTAACGAGCCGGGCTCCAGTATTTATTCTTCCACACGCCTGGTTACTCTTGAAAATAGCACCCGGATCGCAAATGCCGATCATTTTCAAAATATCAGCCTGGTGCCGCGCCTTGCCATCACCGCGGGTATCAGTACTATCTTAAAAGCCAAACGCATCCTCCTGCTTGCCTGGGGAATGAAGTCGGCCATAATAGCAAACGCAGTGGAAGGAAATATTTCAGAGCATGTACCCGCCAGCCTGTTACAAACCCACGGTGATTGCCTTTTTGTAATTGACGAACAGGCGGCCAGCGCTTTAACCCGCATCAGATATCCCTGGTTAACCGGTGAAATAGAATGGACGCCGCCGATGGTACGCAAGGCCGTGGTAAATATGGCCCTTAAAAGTGGCAAGGCCATATTGATGCTAACTGATAAAGACTATAATGATTTTTCCCTTGGCGACCTGCTGGTGGAAAAAGGGGATGCCTACGAAATTAATTTACAGGTGTATTATATGCTGCGCGATAGTATTACCGGCTGGCCGGGAGGTAAGCCCAATGCGGTGATTCCCGGACATCCCGAACGAAGTGACATTCAACCAAAAACCTGCCTGGTATTCTCACCACACCCTGATGATGATATTATTAGCATGGGCGGTACTTTTATGCGGTTACACAACCAGGGGCACAAAGTGCATGTGGCTTATCAAACAAGTGGCAATATTGCTGTAACGGATGAATTTGTTACCAGGTTCCTCGATTTTGCTGTGGGGTTTGAACTGCTAAGTGGTATCGACAACAGCCGGTCTACCGCTATTTTAACAGAAGCCAGGCATTTTTTAGACAACAAAAAAACCAACCAGGTAGATACGGAACAGGTGCGCCAGATAAAAGGTTTAATCAGGCGTTGCGAAGCGAGGGCCACCTGCAGGTACGTAGGTTTGAAAGATGA
>JBBQOJ010000268.1:0-5167 GCA_038330815.1 Chitinophagales bacterium
CTTTTTAAGGTGACCAAAGTGAACGCCTGCTTCAAGAAGTTGCTGTTGTAAGGAAGTGTTATTTTCCATTGTTTTATATTAAAATAATTTATTAAAATTGATGCTGAATGCCTGGAGCCGATGAAGTTGTAAACAGGATGCAAAAAAAAATCTACTGTCCGATTTCCCACCTCGATTGGTATAAATCCGATCCTACCTTTTAGAGAACTGGAAGCTTTTCCTGGCCTTTTTACGACCTGGTTTCTTACGTTCCACTGCCCTTGGATCTCTTTTCAGCAATCCTGCAGCTTTTAACGCCGGCCTGTAGTCAGCACTCACCTCCAGCAATGCCCGCGCAATACCCAACTTGGTTGCTTCGGCCTGTCCTTTAATTCCACCACCCTGCGCATTGATAACGATATCGAATTTATCAGCCGCTTCAACTGTTTTAAGTGGCGCTTCTACCTGGTTTTGAAGGTATACCAATGAGAAATAATTTTTGTAATCTTTGCCATTGATCGTGATTTTTCCATCACCCTTGCTTAAGAAAACCCGGGTTACCGCTTCTTTACGACGACCAACTGCGTTTTTTTGCTTTTCCATTTTGTGCTATTATTTACTCTCCGCCGCGGCAGAGAAAGGGGTTTAAAATTTAAGTTCAGCCGGTTTTTGCGCACCATGAGGATGATCAGTACCAACGTATACAAACAACTTTTTGTACATCTTACGTCCCAACCTGTTTTTTGGCAACATTCCCTTGATCGCTCTTTCAATGATCACTTCGGGCCTGCGCTTTAATAGGTCTTTCGCAACTTCTTCTTTACGGCCACCTGGATAACCACTGAAGTTGTCGTAAATTTTTTCGTCCATTTTGTTGCCGGTTAATTTAACCTTTTCGCAATTGGTAACGATTACAAAATCTCCGCAATCAACATGGGGAGTGTAATAAGCCTTGTTCTTACCACGTAGGATGGCTGCGATCCTCGAACACATACGTCCAACGGTTTGATTAGTACCATCGGTCACATACCAGTTGTGAATAACGGTAGCCTCGTTCGCATGTTTGGTGGTGAAATGTAGTTTACTCATTGTATTTATTTTTAAGTGATGCCCCCGCTATCCCGGTGGCTTTTATAAATGGACGGCAAAGGTAGCCGGATGATATTTAATTTCCTACAAATACCTACCCTATTTTTTACAGCACGTTTATAAATGATTGATTTACAGTAAATTTTTTGACAAATTTTTAATACTCCGGAAAATACCTTAAAAATGCAATGATTGTACAGTTATTCTATCTATACTACACATGTTCCCGCACACTTAACCTTCCCTACAATGAAAAAACGGAGTTGGCTTAAAAACAACAACGCCTCCTGAAGCAGGGGCGTTGTGCAGAATTTATTTTTTATTAAAGCAAACTAATTAATACTATAGGTATAATAACCGGCATTACCCAGGTACAATTTTACTTCACGGGACCCGGCAGTAATTGGAATATTATCTCCATCTGCTTCCAGTGTTCCGTCTGTACCACCATCACCGTAATTTAATGTCCATCCGCCGTTTGCCCTAAACTTAAACACGCCGTTGGAAGGAACACTGATAGTGGCTTTAAATGCATTTGAATTGGCATCATATACCATAACCACATCGTTACCCCAACCATTAAAATCGCCCAGCATTCCCCAGGTGGTTTTTGTAGCCGACCAGGTATTGGCCACGGTATTGGCATTTAATTTATAAAAGCCGGCAGTTGGTACGCTCAGGTCGCCGCCGGAAGTACTTAACACTCCATTGCCACCATCGCCATAATTACTGCCTGCAAAATCTGGCTGGCTGGTGAACTTAAATTTGTAGGAACCGCCTGCGGGCATATTGATATAGGTTTCGAAAGCTCCATCGGCGTTGGGCGAACCCATGGTTGGCGCATTAGCCGGGTTCCACCCCTGGTAATCGCCGGGAATATACAACAAGCTATATAATTTAACCTGGGTAACAGTGAACAGGCCACGCTGGAAATCAACCCTCACTTTATACATACCGGTTTTGGCAGGACCAGGGAAATTGTCATTCAACCCCAAACCAAAACTGCCGCCCGTATTTAGCCCGGGTAAAGTGTTATTGGCAACAGCATATTTAATATCCCAACTTCCGTTTACAGGTAGTAATAAAAACTGTTTGCCACCATTCATATAAAAGGTGCCTTCGTAAGTAACGGAATCAATAGTGGTAAATTTTTGCGCCAACGCGGGCACCGGGTTATCCCATCCACCTGCTGTAGCGTTTCCTACCATGAACAGCATTTTGGATACAGGAGGAATCACTCTCGGTGGAACCTTGTATGTTTTTATATTCACTTTTAATACATTGGATGCCAGCCGTTCGTTGTTGTTTGGATAAGAGGAGGTTACCCTGATATCCATATCGTAGGCTCTATCATAAGCAAATCCAAAACCAAGCAGAATGGCGTTTAATTCCTTTGCAAGAAAGGTGGTATTTAGTTTACCAACCACTGTTTTAGATACCGCCTTTGAAAAGTTGCGACCAGTGGAATCAATTTCCACCACATATTTGATTACACTGGAATCGAGGCTGTGCGTGGGTAAACTCCAGTTAAGGGTGAGGGCAGTACTATTGGAATCTGCTACCGGGGGCGCCACCACCAACGAGGAGGCGGTTAAAGTACCTGCACTGCCACTGGGGTAAAAGGGCAGATCGTCTACCTTGTTGCAAGATGCTACTGCAATGGACAGGCAGGCTACCAGGAGGATGTTTAAATATGATTTCATAAAATGTTTTTTATACCGGTTGATTAAAATAGCTGTACTTTAAAATCAGGCACAGCAACTAAGCATTATTGTTTTGTAAGGGAGAACTTGCCTGTTTGAAAATTGAGTTGAATTTTATAAGTTCCGCTCACGGCAGGTGCCTTCATATCTCCGCCGCCTGCTTTAAAGTCGTCGCCATCTACATTGTTGGCATTGTTGGCTCCTACAAACCCATATTTGGCATCCCAACTTCCGAAATCAGGAAGAAATAAGTAGGAATTACCTGCTACCAATGGCACCGTTAGTTCATACAGTGTTGGGTTAACTACGGTAAATTTCTGGCTGACGGGTGGCGAATTGGTCCAGTCGCTCGGTACCGCATTTCCTGTAATGTACATTGCGCCTGACGCAGGTGTTGCAACCTTCGGGGGAATAGCATAGGGAGTTACGGTGTACTTAAGTACATTAGAAAATAAATTCGTGGCGGCAGATCCCGCAATGGACGCCTTTATCCTGAATTCTATATTGTGCGGCCTGGCAACGGTTAGTTCTAGCTGGTTCAGTAGGAAATCGTTGATTTCCGACTGGGAAAAAGTTTGCCTTAAATCTGCGGCAATACTCACCTGTTTTTTCTTTGGATTGGTGAAATTGGCCCCGGTGGTATCCATTTCCAACAGGTAAGTTACATCCTGCGAATTTACCCCCGTAGTAAACTTATACTCCGGGTTGGTCCAGTTAAACGTAATGGCCTCATTGCCCTGGTTTAAAAATGACAACGGGATGGTTGCTGTTTTACTGGCTGATAGCACAGGGGCGTTTCCACCTTCCCATACCACTTTATTCTCATCCTTTTCACAGGAAAGCAACACGCAGGACAGTGCCAGGGTGCCAGTGAGTAGTTTTATTAAATTTTTCATACCAAAAAGTTTTTTTAGAATTAATAACCGGCGTTTTGCACCAGGTTGGTATTAGCGTTAATATCAGAAGAAGGAAGTGGGAAGAGGTTGCGGAAAGCTGCTACCCCCGCACCGCCAGGAACACCACCTTTCCAGGGCCACAGGTAAGTATTTTCGGTAAATTGTTTATACCGGATCAGGTCGGTACGACGAAAACCTTCCCAATATAATTCACGTGCCCTTTCATCCAGGATAAATTGTAAGGTCATTTCACCGGTATTGATGTTACCCGCACTGCTACCGTAAGCCCTTGCCCTAAGGCTATTCAGGTAGGTTAAGGCCTGTGCAAGATCACCACCGGTACCACCACGGCGAACCGCTTCGGCATATACCAGGTACATTTCAGGCAACCTGAAAAGGGGCATGTCAATATCAACAAATTCTATGTTTTTACCACCAACCCCTGTTCGGGTGATGTTCTTATATTTGGTGATGGCATATCCTTCGGTAAAAGTAGTTTGGGTACCGATTTCCAGGTTTTGGCCCGACATATAAAACTGGGCTCTTTTATCTGTATTGCCACTGGGGTCGGTAAATTTCTGCACCAGTGCTTTTGTGGTCCTTATTCCGCCCCAACCGCTGTTAACGCCTGCGCTGGCAGCACTTATACTACCACCGATAGAAGCATGCGTTAAAAAAGTGGTACCTCCGAATCCCTGTGTTTTTGCACCATCGTAGTTGATGGTCAGGATAAACTCATTTTTGTTCAGGTGGTTATCTGCCAGCATCAAATGACGATAATTGGGGGTAAGTGTATATCCTGCGTCAATCACTTTCTTCGAATAGGTAATCGCCTCGGTGTATTTGGGGGTACCGATATACACTTCCGCATTTAAGTAAACCCTCGCCAATAATGCCCATGCCGCTGCCTGGTCAACACGACCGTAATCGTTGGTACGGGCTGCCGGTAAATCTGCTTCAATGGCTTTTAATTCTGTTTCAACATAGGTAAACAAATCAGTCCTTTTAATTTGTGCAGGATTTTGACCACCAATTTCATTGGCCTCCGTGATGAAAGGGGGATTTCCAAAAAGATCCATCAATATGGAATATTGGAATGCCCTTAAAAAACGTACTTCTGCACGGTATTTACGGATGGTTTCCGCATCCGCACCGGAGATATTTCTTTCGGAAAGTTTACCGTCTACCGACTGGCGCAAAAATTCATTCACCAGGGTGACCTGGTACAATGATTTATAATAAACGCCGGTTAAAAACTGGTTAGACGAGGTCCAGTTCATATTGTGAAAATCCTGGATGCCCGCATCACCCCAGGCAATAACAGCTTCATCTGTAGTTAATTCCTGGGCCTTCCAGTACGATCTGAAAAAATCTGCATTGGCACCTTCGTCACTGCCGGGAAAAAACACATCCGGTTGGCCGGCAGGCCCCTGGTTACCCGTGAGGGCCATCGATCCGTATATCTTGGCCAATGACTGTTTGTAACCAAGTGCTGTAGCG